>DAIMJK010000018.1:4490-18213 GCA_036722245.1 Lysobacterales bacterium | reverse complement strand
GTGCCGCGGTCCAGCAGCAGCCAGCGATAGCCGATGCCGTACCACAACACGATCGTGATCAGCACCAGCACCGGCATCACGAAGCCGCCGGAGCTCAGATAGAACTCCAGTGAGGCGAAAGGATTTTCGGCGCTGCCCGGATTCATGGGTTCAATGGCTCATCGATTCAGGCGGCGCGCGGCAGGGCCGGCTGGCCCTTGAAGACGTTGATCACGCTCAGCGCGGCCTTCTCCATGTCGTCCTTGAGCCGATCGCCCCAGCCGCCGAGCAGGTTGCCAAAGAGCAGGCAGGGAATCGCGACGGTCAGGCCCAGTTGGGTGGTCACCAGCGCGGTGGCGATACCGCCGGACAGCAGCTTGGGGTCGGAGGTACCGAACTCGGTGATCACGGCGAAGGTCTGGATCATGCCGGTGACGGTGCCGAGCAGGCCGAGCAACGGGGCGACGCCGGCGATCATCAGGATCACCGAGCCGAAGCGGTTCAGGCGGGTGTTCTCATGCAGGATCGCCTCGGAGACGATGTCCTCCAGATGAGCGCGGTCACGATCGAGGTTGCGCAGCGCGCTGGTTACCACGCGGGCGGCCGAGCCCTTGAAGCGCTTGGTGGCGGCGATGGCGTCATCGATCCGGCCCTGCTTGAGCAGCGGCTCGATCGCCTCGGAGATCTTGTGGATGCTGGAGCCGGCGTTGGCCAGAAAGATCGCGCGCAGGATGATCAGGATCAGCGCCAGCGCGCCCAGACTGACGATCACCAGCCCGATGATGCCACCCTTGCGGACTTCGCTGACGACGGTCTTGGCTTCCGGCTCGGCCACCGCCACGTTGGGATTTTCAAACAGGAAGATGCGCAATGTGTCGATCTTTCCGCCTTGCGCCAGCGCGCGGGCGCTGTCCTGAGCGTCGTCGCGCCAAAGCTTGAAGCTGCCCCCACCGGCCGGGGCCAGCGCACCGGCGCCGCGATCACTGACCCCAAAGCGGGCGATGTTGCCGACCCGCACGACCTGACCGCTGACCTCGCTGCCGTCGTTGAGATAGAAGGTGCCGGGCTCGACCGCGATGCGGCTGGATTCAGTCAGTACCCGCTCACCGGCGCGCAGCAATTGCTGCAGCTTGCTGCCGTCGTCGGCTTCGGCGAAGGTCGGGTCGGCGCCGAGATTGATGCCGAAGCCCTCCAGGGTGATGCTGCCCTGGCCGAAGGTGGCGGCGAGCAGGTCGCTGTTCTCCTGATTGCTCAGGGTCCGCTGGTCGGCCAGGCTGAGTTCATCGGCCAGTCGCTCGGCCTCGTTCTCGGCTGCCATCACCCGAGCCTGCAGCGCCGAGACCTCGTTGCGCAGTTGACCCTGCTGTCGTTCAGCTTCGCTTTGAATGGATGCGATCTGCCTGCTCAATTCGCGCTTTTGCGCAGTCAGGAACGCAAACTCCTTGCGATAGGCTGCATCGACGTCAACCGCGGGCGTCGGTGCGCTTTCGGTCGGCGCCGTTGCTGCTGGCGGGGCGGCCCCCTGTTCCTGTGCGTGCAGGCCGGAGCCGAGCAGCAGTGCGGCAACCGCGACCGCCCATGCAATCTGCCGATTCAGCATGCTCATTGCGCACCTCCGGCAATCAGCGCATTGGGCAATTCAAAAAAGCCTTGTCGGATCTGCTTGTTCAATGCGTCAAACAAGGCCGCGATGCGCTTGCGTTCAGGCTCATCCTGAGCGACCACGAACTGCCAGTCGCCGCCACTGCGGCGGACTGCGCCGTAGCGGCGGTCGTCGGTGCGGAAGAACATCATCACGGTGCCGATCTTGGCGACATCGGCGAGCATCGCTTCGCCATCGAGCTGGATGGTCTGGCGCTGGATGGCGTTGTCGCGAGTCAAGCGAAACTCGTCTTCCAGAAAGGCCCAGAGCCGGTTGGCGGCGCGCGGCGCGGCCAGCTTGTCGGTCTCGATCTGGTCGCGCAGTTCCTTCAGTCCGGCCAGCCGCTCCTCGCGCTTGAACGGTATGCCGCGCGTGATCGAGGTGTTCAATCGGTCGATGGCATCGAGCAGGACCGGCTTGAGCACATCGGTGGCCACGCCAGCCTGTGCAGCCAGTTCCAGCCGTTCATCCAGACTCTGCCGAACCTGCCGCAAGGTCAGTTGCTGCCGTGCCAGTGCGGTGTCGAGTTCGGCCTTCTGTGTGCTCAGGCCAGCCATCGCCGTGCGATTTTCTTCCCGCGCGATGACCAACTCGCTGTTCAGGCTTTCGACCTCGGCGCGCAAGGCGATCAGCTGGGCGGCCAGCGTGTCTGCTTCCTGGGCTCGAGCGTCGGTCAGAGGAAGGCAAAGAAACATCACGGCGGCTGCCAGGGGCAGTCCGGTCCGGCGGTATGACATGGGTCTGGTCCCGAGAGCGGTGGGCGTTTGAAAACAGTCTAGGGATCGTTGATGACAGTTTTTTGACGCGCGCAGGACAATCGGCAGCGCTTGGTCGGGCGGCATTCAGACCGTCAGTAACACCCCCGACAGGATTTCATGCACAGGTCAACCGCTGTCGATGGTCGTCTTTGGGACTTCGCCGGGTCTGTCATCTGGACGGCTGCATCAACACCCAAAGTATTGATTTACAAGTTTTTATCTTGACTGGTCAAGAATTCGCCAGAGTGAAGCATTTGTTGCAACGATGCGGTTTGGCGGTGACTGCCGGAGCGCTGTCCACAACCTTATCCACAGCCTGTGTGGACAAGCGGGAAAACCCTCGCTGGCCCCAGCACCTCCGTTTGGAGTCTGAAGTGCAACCTTAAAAATATGCGCCAAGTAATTGATTGTCAGTTCGGGGTCAAACAATGCGACGGTCTGGCCGCGAGGGCTGGTCCAGGCGCATACAATATGGACCACTTGTCGCAGTCTGCGGGCGTCGTGAAAGAACATTTGCGCGAACTGGTGCAGCAGGCCCTGATGGACCTGCGGAGGGAGCGGCACTGGGCGATCCCGGCGGACTTCGATTTTTCGATCGAACGCGCACGCCACCGCGAGCACGGCGATTTCGCCTGCAACGCAGCTCTGCTGCTGGCCAAGCCGCTCGGGCGCTCGGCGATCGAAGTCGCCCGGGCCCTGGTCGAGTCGATGCTGCCCTCGCGCCATGTGCAGAAAGTCAGCGTGGCCGCGCCGGGCTTTGTCAACTTCCACATGTCCAGCAGTTGCATGCACGGCGTGCTGCGACGGGTGCTGGAGAGTCGTACCGACTACGGGCTCGACGAGCAGGCCGAACCCGAGTCGATCATCGTCGAGTTTGTGTCCGCCAATCCGACCGGACCGCTGCATGTGGGGCATGGCCGCGCCGCTGCCTTCGGCGCCAGTGTTTGCGCACTGCTGGAAGCGCGCGGTGCGACCGTTCACCGCGAGTACTACGTCAACGATGTCGGCCGCCAGGTCGAAGTGCTTGCGGTCAGCGTCTGGCTGCGCTATCTGGAGTTGATCGGTCTGACCCTGCCTTTTCCGGCCCGCGCCTATCGCGGTGAATACGTTTACGACATCGCGCGCGAGATCAAGCGGGTCGACGGCGATCGTTACAGGCGCAGCGGTTTCGAAATCAGTGCCGATCTGCCCGATGACGGCGAGGACGGCGCCGGCGAAGCTTATCTGGATGCACTCATCGCCCGCGCCAGGGAAATGCTGGAGGCGGATTTTGATCTGCTCTGCAGCGCGGGCCTGGAAGCCAACCTGCGCGATATCCGCAACGAGCTGTCCGCCTTCGGCGTCCACTTCGACCAGTGGTACTCCGAGCGCTCGCTGGCGACCAGTGGCCGCATCGAGCAGGCATTGGACCGGCTCCGGCAAGGTGACCACATCTACCGTAGCGCCGACGGGGCCACCTGGTTCAGGGCCAGTGCGCTGGGTGATGGCAAGGATCGGGTGGTGGTGCGCTCAAACGGCCAACCGACCTATTTCGCTTCCGATATCGGATACCTGCTGGACAAGTACGAACGAGGCTTCGGACGGATCATCTACGTGCTGAGCGCCGATCATCATGGCTACGTCGCGCGGCTGCGGGCGGCGACTCGGGGACTGGGGCTGGCCGAAGAGCTGCTGGAGATCGTGCTGGTCCAGCAAGCCAGTCTCAGACGCGACCAGGAGCGTCTGCCGATGTCGACACGCTCCGGCGACTACGTCAGCTTGCGCGCTCTGCGGGAGGAGGTCGGCAGCGACGCCTGCCGCTATTTCTTCGTCATGCATGATCATGACCAGCCGCTGGATTTCGATCTGCAGCTGGCGCGCGAGCAGAGCAAGGACAATCCGCTGTACTACGTCCAGTACGCCCACGCGCGCATCGCCGGCGTCTTCCGCAGCCTGCAGGAACGCCATCAGAGTCATAATCTGTCCGCCGGCGATGCCGCACGCGGCCAGTTGCTGCATCCCTCCGAGCTTGAACTGATGAGTGAGCTGATGCGCTTCCCGGAGATCATCCAGGCCGCTGCGGACAGCCGCGCCCCGCACCTGCTCGCCACCTATTTGCGTGAACTCGCCCACCGTCTGCACAGTTACTATGACGGCTCGGCGGTTCGGGTCCTGTGCGAGGAAGACGACTTGCGCAATGCACGCCTGAACCTGCTGCGCGCCACCCAGCAGGTCATTCACAATGGCCTGCAACTGCTCGGTGTCGCCGCACCGGAGCGGCTTTGAACGGGCGCGATGCGCGGCAGTGATGGCGACCCTGAGCCTGCTACGACCCGGCGAAAAACCCTTGATCACTGGAGTATGACGACAGATGGCGGCCAGAAAGAGAAGACAGGCCATCCGTGGCGGCCAGCAAAGAAACCCGTATCCGGCCTGGCTATGGTTGCTGACCGGCCTGTTGATAGGCTTCTTGCTGTCGCTGGCCTGGATTCTGCGGGAAGGCTGGCCACAGACCCAACCGCGGCCGGATGCAAGCGCTCAGGCGCCCGCTGCAGGTGAAGCACCACTGGCCGAGCTGGCTGGCAGCCGCAAGGCTCCCGAGCGACGGGAATTCGACTTCTACTCGGTGCTGCCGGAGATGGAGGTGGTGATTCCGGACGCTCAGATCCGGCAGCAAAGCAGCAGCCCGACCCCGACCGACAGTGACGAACGCTTCCTGATGCAACTCGGCAGTTTCGGCAACCGCGCCGACGCCGAGGCGCTCAAGGCGCAGGTCGCCCTGCTCGGGGTGCAGGCCAGCATCCAGCCGGTGACGATCAATGGCACCGACTGGTTCCGGGTCCGGGTCGGCCCGCTGGCCGGCGCGCGCGAGGTCGAGCAGGTGCGCACCCAACTCGGTCAGTACGGAGCCCAGGCCATCACGTTGAAGGAGAAGGGGTGAGGGGGCCGCGTTGTGGGCGATGGGGCACTTTGGGTGGGTGTGGGCCAGGTTTGAGTTTCGGTCGTTCTGTGTCGTTATGAGGGCCCAGGGCTCAGGGCCCAGGGCCCAGAAGATCAACAGCCGCTTCGGAACTGGTGGGCACTTGCCTGGAGATCGGCTCTGGACTGGGCCCTGGGCCCTGAGCCCTGGGTCATGCAGATCCAGCACTGCATCACCTTGACCCACGCTCCCTTGTCGCCCGTCGCTCGCCTTTCTCCCCCCGCTTCGCCATAATCCGCGCCCCCTCAAAGGAGAGTGGCATGCAACGTCTCCCCGAATTCATCGCCAATCACCCGCTCCTGACGGCGGCCTTCGTCGGCCTGCTGCTGGCGTGGATCGGCTGGGAGATCAGTCAGCGCTTCCGCGGCTTCAAATCACTCACGCCGGCCCAATTGGTACGGCTGATGAACGACGAGGGCATGATCCTGTTCGATGTCAGCGCCCATGCCGACTATCAGACCGGGCATATCGCCCAAGCTCGCCATCTGCCGCCATCCCAGGTGGATCCGGACAGCAAGGAGCTGAGCGCTCTGCGGGACAAGCCGATCGCGCTCTACTGCAAGACCGGCCTGACTGCCGGAACGATTGCGGCGAAGCTGGTCAAGGCGGGTTTCAGCCAGGTTCATGTGCTCAAGGGCGGCCTGCAAAGCTGGCTTGCCGACAGCTTGCCGTTGAGCAAGGGCAAGCGCTGAACGGTTGCGGGCGTCGCGGCACGCATGGCCCCTGTTCAGGCGAAACGCGTTAGGAGCTTTCTTAACCCCAGCGGTCGCGTGCTGGTCTAGACTCGATGCGGGAAGGTTGGACGCTGAATCCGAGTTCAGCAACAAGAACACTAGGGAGGGAGATCATGGCTGGAAAGAATCTTTGGGTGCTGTTGTTGTGGTTGGCCGCGGGCTTGATTTGCCTTGGTACGGTTCCGGCGCAGAGTTCCACCGATGGGGCCAGCAAGACCGGGCGGGTCGATCCCAAGGAAGCGGTCACGTCCAGCCGGAAAACGCAAGAAATGCTCATTGCAATCTTCGACCTGGCCGCGGTCAAGGACTACGACGCCACGCTCGCCAAGATCGCTGAGCTCGAAGCGGAGAAGAAGGTCAACAGCTACGAGCGCGCCAAGGCGCTGCAGATGCGCTTTCAGATTGCCGCCGAGCGTGGTCAGATGCGCGAAGCTGTCGGCTATCTGGAGCAGGTCGTTGCCCTCGACATCCTGCCCAATGTCGAACACTTCCAGGCGATGTTGATCATCTCCCAGGTCTACAGTGCGGAGGGGGAGTTCGAGACGTCCATTCAGTGGTTTGATCGCTGGGCGGCCGATGCGCACCAGGTGACCGGCAACCAGTGGGCACTGCAGGCGCAGAATTATTACTACATCGACGACTACGAGAAGGCCATCGAGATCATGGACAAGGCCTTTGCCACCGGCGAGGATCCGCAGCCCGCGTGGTCGCAGCTCAAGGCCAACAGCCTGTACGAGCTGGAACGTTACGAGGACGCCGCAGCCTTCGCGCGCGAACAGAAGGAGCGGTTCATCGACAACCCCGATTTGCGTGGCCAGTTCCTCGGGATGGAGGCGGGCGCCTATGTCGAGGCCGACGACTATCCGCAAGCGCTGGCGGTGCTGGAAGACGCCCGTGGCAAGGGCTGGCTCGACCGCGATGTGCAGTGGCGGCAGCTTTATCAGCTCTACTTTGAAGACGAGCAATACGCAAAGGCGGGCGCGACGCTGGAGGAGGGCATGGCCAACGGCATGCTGCCGAAGGACGCCCGCACCTACTCCGACCTCGGTGATGCGCTGTACTTGCAGGAAAAGCTGAGCGAGGCGCTCGCAGCGTTTGCGCAGGCAGCCGCGCTGAGCTCCGACGATGGCCACGCAGACATGCAGCGGGGTCATATCCTGCTCGATCAGGAAAAGGATGGAGAAGCCGAGGCAGCGATCCAGACGGCGCTTGGCAAGGGCAAGCTGCGACAGGAAGGCAATGCCTGGTACCTGCTCTGTCTGGCGCAGTTCAACCAGAACAAGAACAGTGTGGCGGCCGAGTCCTGCAACAAGGCGCTGGGTTATGCCGAATCCAAGCAGAATTCACAGCAGCTGCTGAAGATGATGGGAAGATGAGCACTCAATCCACCGTCAGGCGGCTTGTGGCTGGTCGAGTGCTTGGTGTACTTTCCCGCCTCTTCGACGCTGTTGCGGCGCCAACTGGCGTCCGCGGTCGTCGCAGCCGTTTGGCGATCTCCGCCGTTCACCTTGAATCCAGGGCGTAAGCATGGCTATCAGCAACGGTTCCGAGGCAAGCACCGGCCTTAACTGGCGCAAGATTTTCGCGTTGTCCCTGACCTTCGCGGCTCACGTCGCGATCATCGGGCTGCTCCTCCTTCCGGTGAAGCCGCCGGTACTGGAGAAGAAGGAGCCCGACCCGACGGTGGATGTGGTGTTCCTGGAACCGCCACCGCCACCGCCACCGCCACCGCCGCCGCCACCGCCGCCGCCCGACCCGCCGAAGATCATCAAGCCGGTCATCGAGAAGCGCCCGGACCCGAAGCCGGAGCCGCCGCCGCCGGAGCCGCCGCCGCCGCAAGCGCCGGTGATCTTTGATGACGATGGCCCGGGGGAGGCGATTCGGCCGCCAGCGCCGCCGGCACCTCCAAGCGACAACATTCCACGCGAAACCGGTGCCAGCGAAGACGTCAGCTTCAACCGCGCCCGCCCGCCGCGCTATCCGCCGGCGATGCTGCGGCGTGGTGTGGAGGGCGAGGTCATGCTGAAGGTTCTGGTGGGCACCGACGGCAAGCCGTTGAAGGTCGAGATCGAGAAGTCCAGCGGCTATCGTGATTTCGACCGTTCGGCAATGCAGGCCGCCCAACGCTGGCGCTTCAACCCCGGCTCGCGTGCGGGCGTTCCGTACGACACCTGGGTTCTGGTCCCGGTGAAGTTCTCACTGCGCGGTTAGGAGCGGAATTCATGCAAGACGAATTGAGTCAAGTGGTGGACCCCAGCGCAGCTCCCGCGTCGGAACCTTCGGCTGCGCTCGATACCACCTCGGTCGTGGACCTCGGGGCCGAACCGCCACCGTTCACACTGGATGATCTGATTGGCGACACCGATTCGCTGGCGCTGACCAAGATGGGTTTCACCCATCTGGTCGAGCACATCGACACCGTCGGCATGATCACCCTGATCACGATGGCGGTGATGTCGATCGCGACTTGGTTCTTCATCTTCCACAATGCCTTCCGGATCTGGTCGGTCAAACGCCGGGCCCGGGTATTGCTGGAAGACTTCTGGAGCGCGCGTTCACCGCAGGATGCGGTGGAGCGACTGCGCGCAGAGCCGGAGTTCGAGCCCTTGTCGAAGATCGCGCTGGAAGCCACCGAAGCCGCCGCGCACCATTCCGACAGTCAGGGTGGCCGCATGGCCGAGGCCCTGAGCCGGCATGAGTTCATCGATCGCAGCCTTCGTCAGTCCGTCACCCGCGAAACCAATCGCTTCGATACCGGTCTGACCTTGCTTGCCTCAGTCGGCGCAACGGCGCCCTTCGTCGGCCTGTTCGGCACCGTCTGGGGCATCTACCACGCCTTGATCGGCATCGGCATGACCGGCAGGGCGACGCTGGATGTTGTCGCCGGGCCAGTCGGCGAGGCGCTCATCATGACCTGCATGGGTCTGGGCGTGGCCATCCCGGCGGTGCTGGCCTACAACATGTTCGTCCGCAGCAATCGCCAGATCGTCGCCGTGCTGGAACGCTTCTCCCACGATCTACTCGACTATTTCGCGACTGGCGAACGGGTCAAGCCGCAACAATATGGTAGCCGCAAGACGGCCTAAGCAGGAGTACGCATCATGGGAATGAGTATGGGACCAAGTGGCGGCAGCGGCGGCAATGCGCCGATGACCGATATCAACACCACGCCACTGGTGGATGTGATGCTGGTCTTGTTGATCATCTTCATGATCACCGCGCCGTTGATGGCCAACAAGATCCCGGTCGTGTTGCCGGAGGCGGCGAACGAGCCCGATGAGGCTGAAGGTCGTTCGATCACGGTTTCGATCCAGGATCGCGGCGCCGGCAACGTGCAGCTGTACTGGGACGAAGACCCGGTCCAGTTCGATGGCATGCTCAACCGTCTGCGCACCGAGGCAGTCAAGACACCGCAGCCGGAGTTCAAGATCCGGGCCGACAAATCGCTGAGCTTCAAGGAAGTCCGCGAAGTGCTGGGCGCGGCAAAGACCGCCGGCATTCGCAAGATCGGTTTCGTCACCGCGCCCGGCAATTAGCGCTTCATACTGCAGAGGAAACTTCGATGGCCGAAAGAGCGCACACGGCGCCCAAGAACGATATCAACACCACGCCTCTGGTCGATGTGATGCTGGTGCTGCTGATCATCTTCATGATCACGGCACCGCTGTTGTCGCACAAGGTGAAGATCAACCTGCCGCAACCGAACGTCAATCCGTCGGAGGAAAAGTCCGAACCAATCCGGCTGCAGTTGAAGGACATCGGCGGCGTGACGCAGATCGTGCTCAACGACACTCCGACCGACATGCAGGGATTGGTCATCGCCTTCCGCGAGCAGGGCAGGAAGCCTCAGGAGGAACAGTCCGAGTTCAAGATCGAATCCGATGATACAGTCCAGTATCAGGTCATGGCCGAGGTCCTGGCGGCAGCACGCAATGCGAATGTCGACAAGCTGGGATTTGCCGAGTTGTTCAAGCCCGGTGACCGGATCATGCAGCAGTAGATCGTTACCGCTGCAGTGTGCATACGAAGGCCCGCAATGCGGGCCTTCGTCGTTCAGGGCCGATGGTTCGCGATACATTCCAGATAGCGCCGTACCGTTGCCGCCAGCCCCAGGTACAGGGCATCGCTAATCAACGCATGTCCGATCGAGACCTCGGCGATTTCCGGGGCGCGCCGGAGCAACTCGGGCAGGTTGTCCAGATCCAGATCGTGCCCGGCGTTGACCGCCAGGCCTGCGGTCAGGGCGCCATCGACGGCTGCGCGCAGGGCGTCCAGCGCCGCCGCCGAGCGGCCTTGTCGACAGGCCCAGGCGTAAGGTCCGGTATACAACTCGACCCGATCCGCGCCGAGTTGCCGCGCCAGCGACCATTCGCTGGACTCGACGTCCATGAACAGACTCACTCGGGCGCCATGTTCTTGGCAGCGCTCGATCACTGCGGCAAGCCGGTCTGCGTTCTCGGCCAGTTGCCAGCCATGATCGGACGTGATCTGTGCATCGCCATCGGGTACCAGCGTGACCTGCGCTGGCCGGGATTGCTCCACCAGAGACATGAATCCAGGGTACTGCGGGCTGGTCGGGGCAAAGGGATTTCCCTCGATGTTGAACTCCACCCGATGGCGTCCGGCCAAGGCATGCACGTCGTCCGGACGTATATGGCGCAAATCCGGACGTGGGTGGACCGTGATGCCCTGAGCGCCGGCGGCGACCGCAGTATCGGCGGCGTCCAGCACCGACGGTTCACTGCCTCCACGGCTGTTGCGCAACACCGCAATCTTGTTCACATTGACGCTTAGTCTGGTCATCCGGATCTCCGTGCTTCGGACCCAACGCGCAAGCAACAACACTCGCCTCGGGACGCTTGTAAAGCTAGACTAAGCGATAGAGCAACTGCTCGGAAAATTCCTGTGATGTGCACCAACGGTCGGCGCGAGATGGTGTAGGATTAGCGCCCCTTTTGTTTCAACCTGCCGCAGCAGCGGCCCTACAACTGACGAGGTCAACATGGAAAACCAAATGGCCGACCAAATGGGCTTCACCCATATGCTCCAAAGCATGGATGCGCTCGGCTGGGTGACCTTCTCCACACTCACGCTGATGGGCGTGCTGACGATCTGGTACATCATCGTTGGTGCCTTGCGCAACTCGGGTATTCGTTCGCGCGCCAACCGGGTGGTTCGCGACTTCTGGGAAACCCAGAATCCGCAGGATGCCATTCGCGCCATGGAAGCCGAGCCGAAGTCCGAGCCGTTTTCGAAGATCGCGCTGGACTGCGCCAATGCTGCCGCCCATCACGCCAAGAGCGAGGGCAGCCGACTGGTCGAAGCGCTCAATCGCAGTGAGTTCATCGATCGTGCCCTGCGTCAGGCGGTCAGTCGGGAAAGCGGTCGGCTGGAAGGCGGTCTCACCACCCTTGCCTCGATTGGTTCTACCGCGCCATTCGTCGGTCTGTTCGGTACGGTCTGGGGTATTTATCACGCGCTGATCAAGATCGGCGCATCCGGTCAGGCCTCGCTCGATGTGGTGGCCGGCCCGGTGGGTGAGGCCTTGATCATGACCTGCTTCGGTCTGGGCGTCGCAATTCCGGCGGTGCTGGGCTACAACTTCTTTGTCCGGGCCAATCGCGTCACGCTGGCCCAGTTCGACGAGTTCGCGCACGACCTGCACGATTATTTCGCAACCGGCGCCCGCGTGAGCGGAACCGGTGGTGGTAGCGCCGCGCCTCGCGCCGCAGCTCCTTCACCGACCAAGCCGTCACCGGCCAAAGCCTGATCCTTTCGGGCATCCGGCACTACGAAAAGGCCCCGCAAGGGGCCTTTTTCGTTGGAGAGGTACTGACCTGCTGGGCCCTGGGCTCTGGGTCCATGAGCCGCGCCAGATTCCGATGGTGACCAGCGCGGCGCATCGCTGCGTTGCTACATCTGCTCTGGCGCCGACATGCCGAGCAGTTCCAGGCCGTTGAGCAGCACCTGGCCGACGGCCTGGCAAAGGCTCAGGCGCGCATCGCGCTCGGCCGCTTCCGCACCCAGTATCGGATGCGCGTTGTAGCAGGTGTGGAAGGCGGCCGCGAGCTCGCGCAGGTAGGTCGCGAGCAAGTGGGGTTCAAGCAACTCGGCGGCGGCCTCGACCGTCTCCGGGTATTTCGACAACTCGATCAACAACAGCACCGTCTGCTCGTCGGTCAGTCCATCGAGACCGGCCAGTCCCGCCTTCACATCGTGAACGACGCCCTTGTCGGCGGCGTTGCGGAACAGGCTGCGAATCCGGGCGTAGGCATACTGGATGTAATAAACCGGGTTATCGTTGCTTTGTGAGCGCGCCAGATCCAGGTCGAAGGTCAACTGCGAGTCGGCCTTGCGCGAAATCAGGAAGTAGCGCGTCGCATCCCGACCGACCTCGTCGATCAGGTCGCGCAGAGTCAGATAGCCGCCCGCTCGCTTGCCCAGCTTGACCTCGGCACCACCCCGCATGACCGTGACCATCTGGTGCAGCACGTACTCCGGATAGCCCTTCGGAATGCCGCAATTGAGCGCCTGCAGGCCGGCCAGCACCCGCGCCAGGGAGCCGTGATGATCAGCGCCCAGTTCAGTGATGGCGCGCCGGTAGCCGCGCTGCCACTTGCTCAGGTGATAGGCCACGTCCGGCACGAAATAAGTGTAGCTGCCGTCGGACTTGCGCATCACCCGATCCTTGTCGTCACCGAAATCGGTGCTGCGCAACCACAGGGCACCGTCGGACTCGTAGCAATGCCCCTGCGCCTGCAGCGCGGTGACAGTCTCCTCGACCTTGCCGTCGGCATACAGCGAGGATTCGAGGAAATAGACATCGAATCCAACTGCGAAAGCCGCCAGATCGTCGTTCTGTTCGCGCCGCAACCAGGCGACCGCAAAGCGGCGCACCGCGTCGATGTCGTCAAAGTCGCCGCAGCCGGTCAGGCAATGTCCATCGACCTCGACCATGGCAGCGGCGGCGTAGCCCTCCGCAACGGTTGCGATGTAGTCACCCCGATAACCGTCGGCCGGCCAGCGTGGGTCGGTCGGATCGATGCCGCGCCCGCGGGCCTGCACCGACAGCGCCAGATTGTCGATCTGCACGCCAGCGTCGTTGTAATAGAACTCCCGCGTCACCGCCCAGCCAGTTGCCGCGAGCAGCCGCGCCAGCGTGTCGCCAATGGCGGCCGCGCGACCATGGCCCACGTGCAGCGGTCCGGTCGGGTTGGCGGACACATACTCCACGCCCACGCGCACGCCCCCACCTCGAGTGGAACGGCCATAGTCGGCGCCGCGCTCGATCACGCTGGCGACCTCGCCATGCCAGGCCCGGGCGGCCAGGAACAGGTTGATGAAGCCGGGGCCGGCGATCTCGATCCGGTCGACCAGTTCACTCGCGGGCCAATGGGCGATCAAGGCCTCGGCCACTTCGCGGGGTTTGCGGCGGGCGACACGAGCCAGTTGCATGGCCGCGTTGCAGGCGTAGTCGCCATGCTCCCGCAGTCGGGTTCGTTCGATGGTCAGCGCCGGCAAGTCCCCATCAGCCGCCAGCAGCCCGTCGCGCTGCAATCCCTCGACAGCCTGGTCGAGCAGAGCACGCAACTGGATCTTGATCGGGGCGGCGGTCACGGCGATGTTTCCGAAAGCGAAAATGACCGCGCAG
>DAIMJK010000018.1:0-4480 GCA_036722245.1 Lysobacterales bacterium | reverse complement strand
AGTCTACGTCATTCGATGCTCGATTCGGCGTCCTCGGCCTCGCGCCGTTTGACCAGCATTGCCGCGGCAAGGATGCCGACTTCGTAGAGCAGGGCCATCGGTACGGCCAGCATGATCTGGCTGATGACGTCGGGCGGGGTGACGATGGCGGCGACGATGAAGGCGCCGACGATGAAATAGCGGCGCGACTTGCGCAGCGTGTCCAGTTCGACCCAGCCCAGCGCGACCAGGATCACGGTCGCCACTGGAACCTCGAACGCCACCCCGAAGGCGAGAAACAGCGTGATGACGAAGTCCAGATAGCGACTGATGTCGGTCATCATCGCCACGCCCTCAGGCGTGACGCCGGCGAGGAAGGCGAACACCACCGGCAACACCAGGAAATAGGCAAAGGCGCAGCCGGTGTAGAACAGCAGGCTGCTCGACACCAGCAACGGTATCGCCAGCTTCTGCTCGCGCTGGTACAGGCCGGGGGCGACGAAAGCCCACAGCTGGTAGAGGATGTAGGGCGCAGTAATCAGGACCGCGACCAGGAAGGCGACCTTCAACGGGGTAAAGAACGGTGAGGCCGGATCGATCGCGATCATCTGCGCGCCTTCCGGCAGCGCGGCGACCAGTGGCGCGGCCAGCACCGTATACAGCCGGTTGGCGAAAGGAATCAGCGCGAAAAGCACCAGAATGACGGCCAGCACCGCCCGCAACAGGCGGTCGCGCAACTCGGTCAGATGCGAGATGAACGGCAGTTCCTGATCTTCCTCGGCGCTGCTCATGAACCGGTCCCGTCCTGCCGGTCCCGACCATCGGTCGCTCGCTCAGCGGCGTCGGTGGATTGGCCGTCTGCTGCGCCGGCAGGATTCGGTGACTGCGATGCAGCACCTGAGGCTCCAGACTCCTCTGCTGCCGCGGGCGCTTGCTGTTCGGACCGGGCGGGGTCGGTCACATCGGCTGCTGCGTTTTCGGCTTGAGCCGGATGGGGCACGGCCAGTGCACTTTCCACCTCCGCATCGGCATTTCGTTTGTCCACCCGGCGCAGTTCGGCCTGGAAGTCCCGCCCCGCCTGATCCACTTCGCTGACTGCCTCGCGCACGCTGCGGACCGGGTCGGTGACGCTGTTGATGCTCCGCTTGAGCTCATCGGCGGCCAGTTCGCGCTCGATGTCGCTCTTCAGACTCATGTAACTGCTGCGCGCGCGCCGCAACAATGCGCCTACCGTGCGCGCCGCCTTCGGCAGGCGCTCCGGGCCGAGCACGAGCAAGGCGATCACGCCGATCAGGAACAGCTCGCTGAAGCCAAGGTCGAACATGTGGGCTCAGGCCAGTCTGGCTGGCGTGCTCAGTTCACCTTGTCCTTCTGCTCAGCGCCCCTTGCCGCCGCCTGCTCCGGCGGATCGGCCTGCAGCCGCGGCGCTTCGGCCGAATCCTCTTCCTGCTTGCCGTCCTTGAAGGCCTTGCGGAAGTCCCGCATCGCCCCACCCAGATCGCCGCCCAGGTTCTTCAGTCGCTTGGTGCCGAACAACAGCACCAGCACGATCGCCACGACTATCCAATGTCCAATACTCCAGGTACCCATGAGCCGCGTCCCATTACGCCGATGTCTGGCAAGTCCTCTAGCATAACGCGGCGGGCGGCCTGGCGATGACGGCCGGGAGTCATGGGGCGCCAGTCGTTCGGCTGCCAGTCAACACGGGCAGTCACACCCAAGGGCCCAGGGCTCTGGGCCCAGGGAGAGCAGAGTCAAGCGCCCTCGGTCGCTGGCGCTGCTCTGGGCCCAGCTGTCGTTGCTCTTCTGGGTCCTGGGCCCGCAGAACGTGACCCCGGCCCTTGATCAATGGCGTAGTCTTGCAGGAACCTTCCGCGTCAGCGATGGTCATAAGCCCTCGTCCCCAGGAGCCTCCTGCCTTGTCCAGCTTCGAGTCCAACGACGGCCGCCTCCGACTGACGCTGCTTTGCGTCGGTTGCAGCAGCGAGTTGGAGACCGCCCGCCATCTGGCCCAGCGATTGCGACTGCAGGGTGAGGATGCAGTGCTGCTGCTGGCACCCACCCTGCGTGAGATCGACACCAGCGGTGCGGAGTTGGCGCCCAACACGCACGGCTTGTGGCGCCGCGGTCCGGGCGGCTTGTGGTGGCTGCGCCGCTTGATTCGTCAACTGCGACCCGATCGCGTGGTGGTCGGCGCCTTTACCAGTGCCGCGGTCGCGGCCATCCTGGCGGGCCGCGGCGGCGCTACGGCACTGGCCGTGTTCGAGCCGCTACCCTTCAGCGAGCGCGCCACGCTCAGTCAGGGCCTTGGGGTGGAAGTCTGCTTGCGCACCTGGTTGCGGCGGCTGCTTGGTCAACATCGTCCCTCTGCACTGCTCGCCGGCGCACGGCGCTGGGCAAGTGGTCGCTGAGACGCGCCCATCAGAGCGCGCTTTGGCGTCTTTGGTGGAGTCCAGACCGGACCTGTACAAGCGCAGCTCCGCGTTTCGGTCTCATGCACCCTCGGTTTCGGCGCCCCTTCATGAACCCTCAGCCCCTCAGCCCTGGTGCGATGAGCCCGAAACAACGGGCGGAGCGACACTTGCAACGGGGCGGCCAAGGTCTGGAGTCGCGGGTCTGAACCGCAGCCCAATGCGGCTCACCCAACTTGCCAACAATAGCAAAACCTGCTAGCGAAACCTGATAAGGCGCGTTATACTGCTTCGTTCCCTTCAGCCCGCCCGAGCCCGCCCCTGGCCTATGGACAATCCTGAGACTCTGCAAACCCAGATCGAACAGCAGTCCGAGATCAAGCAACTGATCACGAAGGGCCGCGAGCAAGGCTTTCTGACTTACGCCGAAGTCAACGATCATCTCCCGGACGATATCGTCGATCCCGAGCAGATCGAAGACATCATCAGCATGATCAACGACATGGGCATCGAGGTGCATGAGACTGCACCGGTCGAGTCCGCGATCGTGCCCGAGAATCCGGCCCAGGCGCCGGACGACGATGCCACCGAGGAAGCGGTCGCAGCGTTGGCCGCGCTCGATTCCGATGTTGGCCGCACCACCGATCCGGTGCGCATGTACATGCGCGAGATGGGCACGGTCGAGTTGCTGACTCGCGAGGGCGAGATCGCGATCGCCAAGCGCATCGAGGAGGGCCTCAATCAGGTTCAGCTGGCGCTGAGCAATTTCCCCTGGTCGATCCAGATCCTGCTGGAAGAGTTCGAGCAATACCTGGAAGGCAAGAAGCGGATGTCCGAGGTGCTGACCAGCTTCCTCGATCATGAACTGGGCAGCGACCCGGTCGACGAGGCGGCGCTGGAAAGCGACGACGAGGACAGCACCACGGTCGTTGCCGACGACGACGCCGACGACAAGGAAGACGACAAGGAAGAAAGCAAGGACGCCGAAGAGGCCAGTCCGGCTGATACCGGTCCGGATCCGGTCGAGGTCAAGGCCAGGATGGGCCAGTTGCGCGAGTGGTACGAGCAGTTCCAGAGCATCATCGAGGCGCACGACATCGAGCACGCCGACGCGGTCGCGCTGCGTGAAGTCATGACCAGCGAGTTCCTCAAGCTGCGTCTGCCGACCCAGATGATCGAAGGCTTCACCCGCAAGGTGCGCGAGGTGGTCACCAATATCCGCGCCACCGAGCGCGCGATCACCGATCTGTGCGTGAACAAGGCCAAGATGCCGCGGCGGGACTTCATCCGCAGCTTCGTCGGCTCGGAAACCGACATCAAGTGGGTCGATCGTGAGATCGCGCGCAAGGGCAAGTGGGCGGCCGGTCTGAAGAATGTTCGCGATCAGGTCGTCGCGCAGCAGGAAAAGCGCCTGGCGATCGAGAAGGCTCTGCATCTGTCGACTTCAGACATCAAGGAAATCAACCGCGCGATGTCGATCGGCGAGGCCAAGGCCCGTCGCGCCAAGAAGGAGATGGTCGAGGCCAACCTGCGTCTGGTGATCTCGATCGCAAAGAAGTACACCAATCGCGGCCTGCAGTTCCTCGATCTGATTCAGGAAGGCAATATCGGTTTGATGAAGGCGGTGGACAAATTCGAGTACCGCCGGGGCTACAAGTTCTCGACCTATGCTACCTGGTGGATTCGGCAGGCGATCACCCGATCGATCGCCGATCAGGCCCGGACCATTCGAATTCCGGTGCACATGATCGAGACGATCAACAAGCTGGTCCGCACCAGCCGTCAGATGCTGCACGAGATCGGCCGCGAGCCGACGCCCGAGGAACTGGCGGAGCGGTTGATGATGCCGCTGGAAAAAGTCCGCAAGGTGCTCAAAATCGCCAAGGAACCGATCTCGCTCGAAACCCCGATCGGCGACGAGGAAGACAGCCATCTGGGCGATTTCATCGAGGACAAGAACGCGGTCCAGCCGCTCGACGCCGCGATCCAGGCCAATCTGCGCGAGACCACCACACGGGTCCTGGCCAGCCTGACCGCGCGCGAGGAGCGGGTGCTGCGCATGCGCTTCGGCATCGGCATGAACACCGACC
>DAIMJK010000017.1:9826-18265 GCA_036722245.1 Lysobacterales bacterium | reverse complement strand
ACTACTCGCGCTGGCGGTAATGCGCGAGGTAGAGGCCGGCCGGATGGATCTGCAGGCCAGCGTCAGCGAAATCGCGCCGGAGATTCCGATCGACAACCCGTGGCAGGCGACCGACCCGGTCCGGCTGGTTCATCTGCTGGAGCACACGGCGGGGTTTGACGACATGCATTTCCAGCGGATGGAGCGCGATCCGGATGCCGCCAGTACCTTCGAGCAGATGGTCCAGTTCGCGCCCGAGTTCCATGTCCGCTGGCGGCCGGGCGAGCGTCAGAGCTACTCCAACCCGGGTTATGGCCTGGTCGCTTACCTGCTCGAGAAGGCGACCGGTCGCGATGCGAAGGAATACATCAGCGACGAGGTGCTGGCGCGGCTGGGAATGCTCGACACGCGCTGGGATATCGACGGGGTGGACGAGCGCGCCGCGGTGGGTTACGAGACCGCCAGCACGCAGACCGTGCCCGAGTCGGATCTGAGCATGCCGACTGTTGGCGCGCTGTGGTCGACCCCGGCGGACATGGCGCGGCTGCTGCAGTTCCACCTCAGCGCCACGGCCAGCGCGCCGGAGCTGATCAGCCCGGCCAGCCTGCGCCGGATCGAAACGCCGGTGAGCTCACTGGCCTCAAGGGCGGGCTTTGCCGGCGGGTACGCACTGGCCAACTACGTCAGTGATATCGACGGCTGGCGCCTGCGCGGCCATTCCGGAGGTCTGCCTGGCTATCTGGCCTATCTTTCGTATCAGTCGGAGCAGCAGTTCGGCTTCGTCCTGATGATGAACACGATCCCGGAGCGCTCGCGCCCATTGCGCGCCCTGCTGGTGAACTACCTCAGCCAGGACCTGAGCAAGCCGGTCGCGGCTGAGCCGATCGCGCCCGATCCGCAGTGGGAAGGCTGGTATCGCGCCGCCAGTCCACGCAACCAGCTGATTGCCGGTCTTGAAGGGCTGGTGAATGTGGGCCGGATCGGTGTCGATGACGGCGGCTACCGGATCAGACACCCGTTGTTCCCGCAGTCATTCCAGTTCGACTTGCTGCCCGGTGGGCTCACCCGCGACGAGGGTCTGCTCGAGGCCAACGGTGTCTTCAGCACGGATGGCGATGGTCGCGCGGTGTGGGTGTCGGACGACAACGTGTTCGTGCGCAGCAGCCTCTGGCAGACCGCGCTGCCGCTGTACCTGGTGACGCTGGCCTTGCTGGCGCTGCTGCTGAGTCTGCTCAGTGCCCCGGTCTGGGCCTGGCGTCAGTACCGCGGCAAGGCATCCGGCAACGCCGCCAATGCACGCTATTGGCCCGCGGTTGCCGCGCTGGCCTTGATCGCCGCGGTGTTCAGTGCCTTCAACTTGAGCCTGACCACGCTGACCCGGGCCGAGATCGACGCAGCGGCGGTCGGTGTGTTCCTCGGCACGCTGGCCTTTGCTGTGCTGGCCCTGGTGAGCCTGGTCCAGGTCTGGCGCCATCGTGGCCATCTGGGTGGACGCTACGTGACCGGCCTGAGTTTCGCGGCCAGTGTCAGCGCGGTCGGGCTGGCGCTGTGGCTGTGGCGGATCGAGTTGCTGGGAGTGCGGTTGTGGGCGTGGTGACCTGGCGCCGCTTTGCCATGCCCGGCACCGGGAATCCTGGCTTTGTTCCAACTTGCCGGCGCGTTGACGTCGTAGACCGTAGCCGCGTCGCGAGCAAGCAATTCGCGCAGTTGCGTCGGACTCAGCGTCGGCAGTCCCATCAGAAAGGCCATCATCTCAATTCTCCGGCGACCGTTTGGTCAGCTCGACTCGTCGCCCCCAACCAACCGCCGCAGATCGCTGTCGTCGAGGATCCGCCATTGCCCGTTCGTCAGCCCGCCCAGCTCAAGCCCACCGATCCGGCTGCGGTGCAGTGTCAGTACGTGATTGCCGACGGCCGCGAACATCCGGCGCACCTGGTGATAGCGGCCCTCGTGCAGGGTCAGGCGCACCTGCCTGGGCGCCAGGACCTCCAGTTCGGCCGGCAGCAGGGGCTTGTCGTCGGATTCCAGCAGCAGCTGGCCACTGGCAAAGCGCGTCGCCTCGTCGCCACGCAGGTCCTGCGCCAGGGTCGCCTCGTAGACCTTGGCCAGACCGGTCTTGGGCGACGACACGCGGTGCAGCAACTGGCCGTCATCGGTCAGCAGCAGCAGGCCGCTGGTGTCCTGGTCGAGCCGGCCGATGCTCGACAGCGCCGGCTTGCGGCGCAGGAAGCGCGGCGGTAGCAGATCAAAGATCAGCGCGCCGCGGTCCTTGCGCGAGCAGGTATGGCCGAGCGGCTTGTGCAGCATCAGGGTCAGCCCGATGGGCGGGTCCAATGGCTCGTCGTCGATCCGGATCTGCTCGTGACCGACCTGGTCATCGGCGTACAGCACCTCGCCGGCCGGGTCGGTGATCCGGCCGGCACGGAACATCGCCGTGATCTCCTTGCGGCTGCCGTAGCCGAGATTGCCGATGAGCCGGACCAGTCTCATCGCCGCCGCGGGCCCTGATCGGCCACTTGCTGGCGCTTGCGTGGTCGCCAGTCCGCGGTTGCTGTCTGATCGCGCAGCTTGGGGCGTGACTGCAGCTGCGGGCCGCCGGCGCGACGGGCATTGATGACCTTGTAGGCACCGGTCTGGGCCAGAGTGTGGACCTCATCGAACTGATCGGCGAGCAGTGCCTCATAGGGCAGGTGGCGGTTGGCGACCAGCCACAGCTGACCCCCGGGCAGCAGCGCACTGGCCGCAACCGACAGGAAAGCCTGGCCGATGTCGACCCGCTGGCGCGCCTGCTGGGCATGGAAGGGCGGATTGCTGACGATGTGCTGGTACTGGCGGGGCAGGCCGCTGGTGACGTCATGCCAGTGGAAGCCGGGCTGTACACGCTCGGACTGGCTGGCCAGATTCTGCCGCGCCAGCTCGAGCGCGCGCGCATCGGCCTCGTACAGGTCGAGTGATTCGATATTGGGACACCGCTGCAGCAGCTCGCTGGCCAGATAGCCAAAGCCGGCACCCAGATCGGCTACCGCGCCGCTCAGATCGGCAGGCAGGTGTTCAGCGAGCAGTTGCGAAGCCGGGTCGATGTGGTCCCAGGAAAACACGCCTGGACGGCTCAGGTAGCGACCGTCGGCGATTGCGCGCGGGGCGTCCAGTTCGCGCCATCGGGCGGCCAGGTGCGTCTCCAGCCGGCTCTCCGGTCCGGTCCAGAACACTCGGCACTGGTGCTTGGACAGGACCTGCAAGGGCCCGCTCAGAGCCTGGACGTCGGCTTCACAGGATCGGGCGCCCTCGCGATTGGCCTGGCTCACCACCAGCACCCCACCAGGCGCGAGTCGATCGAGGGCGCGCACATAGCTGGCGCGGGCGTGCTCGCGCTGGCGCGGCGGCAGCAGCAGGACCATCGCATGGCGCGCCTCCGGATCGCTGTCGAGTGCCAGGCCGGCGTTGCATAGCGCGTCGAACTCTGGCTTGTAGTCCTGCTCGCAGACCAGTCGCGGCCAGTCCTGCGCCAGCAGCGCGCCGCCGGAGCGTGCCCCAAGGAACAGCACCGTGCCATCCGTCGGCCAGTCCAGACGGCCCAAGTGGAAGGGATGGAACAACGCCGCCACCGGCGCATCGAGAGTATCGGCCACTGGGTTTGTGCTGCCGGATGGGTAGCGGGGGATGGTAAGGGTTGGGGGTGTACAGTCAACGGTGGCCTCGATCCGAACCGATGTTTCGGAGCAGCGTGCATGTTCAAGGGCCCAGGGCTCAGGGCCCAGGGCCCAGTAGGTCAAGGGCCGCTTCGAGGCTGCTCTGACTACCGCAAGGGACCAAGCGGATTCATGCTCGCCTCCAGGTTGGCGCTGGACTGGGCCCTGAGCCCTGGGCCCTCGGATTCTGCGGTATCGCGATGACCAGGGCCGGGTGCCGACTCCAACGCCGCCCGCTACCAGATCCCCATCGCCAACCCCGCCGCCAGCGTTGCACCGACTTCGGCGCAACGGGAGAGGTCCTCGTTGGCGATCTGCTTGCTGGCGAGGATGGCTTCGGCGCTCTGGGCCTTGGTATTGACGATCAGCGGTTCGCAGACCGGCCTCCAGCGCAGGCCCTGGGCGATCCGTGCCAGCTGTCGGTGCGCGCCGCAGCCGTCGGAGCCGGCGCAGATCAGTGCGGCGTAGGGCAGGCCCGGACAGCGATCGAGCAGCGGGTAGTAGCAGCGATCGAAGAAATCCTTCATCGGTCCCGACAGTCCGGCCAGATTCTCCGGGCCGACCAGGATCAGACCGCTGGCGGCGAGCACGTGCTCCGGCCGGGTCAGGCGGGCCGCCTGCCGCTTCACCGTGACACCGCGCTGAGCGAGCGCGGCAGTTTCGACCGCCGACGCCATCTGGCGACTGCCGCCGGTGCGGCTGTGCCAGACGATCAGCAGTACCGGCATCACGGCGATGCGTCGGTCCTCAGGGCCTGCATGAAGTCCAGATCCAGGCTCAGATCCGGTCCGACCGTGAGCTCGATACGCCCGCTGGCGTGCAGGTAAACCGGCGCGGCAAAGCGGGTGCCGTCGAGCAGGAAACGGGTCACCACACCGCTAGCGATTTCTATCAGCCACAACTCGCGCACGCCAGCGCGCTCGTAAGCCGCGCGTTTTTCAATCTGGTCGAAGGCCGCGGTGGACGGCGACAGGACCTCAATGATCAAGTCCGGGGCGCCGCGGATGCCGCGTGCATCGATCTTGGCCGGATCGCAGACCATCAGCAGGTCGGGTTCAAAGACCGTTCGCACCTCGTCGTCAGCCTCATCGGCCAGCGGCAAGCGAACGCCGACCGGACCTGCAAAGGCCCGACACTGCTGGCCCAGCAGTGCATTGCCCAGCTGCCTGGCCAGTTCGAACACGACGGTCTGATGGGCGGTCGATGGTGGCGCCATCGCGTGCGCATGGCCATCGAGCAATTGCCAGCGCTCGCTGTCGGGCCAGCGCTGGTAGTCGGCGTAGCTGAACTCGCCTGGCTTGGTCGCGGTGCGCATCGTCCGAGGCCCTCGCGTCGGCTCTATTGGCCGAAGCGCTCGTCGAAGAAGGCGTTCATCATGCCGAAAGCGCGTCGCGCGGCACGCTCGTCGTAGACGCAGCCGGGTGGGCTGTTGGCGTCGGATTCGGCGAAACAATGCACCGCACCGCCAAACTGGACCAGTTGCCAGTCGGCATCGACCGCGCTCATCTCGGCCTCGAAGGCTCGAATGCTGTCTGTGCTGACGTAGGTGTCGGCGGCACCGTTGAGCACCAGCACGCTGGCCTTGATCTGCCTGGCCAGATCCGGGTCGTCGGTGCCCAGATCGCCGTGGAAGGACACCACCCCGGCGACGTCCGCGCCGCTGCGGGCCAGATCCAGCACCGTGGTACCGCCGAAGCAAAAGCCGATCGCACCGACCTGCCCCGGCAGCAGCGGCAGCGCGTCGGCCTTGCCACGAAACTGCGTCAGCGCCTCGTTGACCCGCGCCCGCAGCACGCCGCGATCGGCATACATCGCTTGCGCCGCCTTGCTGGCCTCGTCCGGGTTGGTCGGCCGCACGTCCAGCCCGTAGACATCGGCCACAAAGACGACGTAATCCTGCCCGGCGATCGCCTTGGCCTTGGCGATCTGGCTGTCGTTGACACCCATCCAGTTCGGCACCATCAGCAGACCGGGCCGCCTGGACTCGATCGCTTTGTCATAGACCGCATGGCCTTCGAAGCGGGTGTCGCCGATGGCGTATTCAAAGCGCTCGGCGACGACCTCGGCCTGGACAGTCGCGGTGAGCAGGACTGCCGATAAACCGAAGGCAAGGCGGGACAGTATTCCGGACATGGTCTGGCTCCGAGCGAATGACGGCCCAGTTTCGCAGATCCGGCCTGATTCGGCGAAGCCCGACCTTGTGAAGAGCTAAAGAGAATTTTCAACACAAAGGACACAAAGGACACAAAGGAGAGCGTTCAAGAGGAAAAGCGGTGTGGTTGCGCCGATGGGCCGGCATTCCCGTGTCTGCAGTCACGTAGGGCCACTGAAATTACAATCTGGCCACCACCCTTGGACGCTCTTCCTTTGTGTCCTTTGTGTCCTTTGTGCTTAATCGCTCTTGGCTCTTTGTCTTTCGCCCTTCGCCCACAACGCGATCAGTCGACGCATGTTTGACCGGCGAGGTTGGTCAGGCGTTCGATCTGCAGGGTGCCGTTCTCGAAACCCGCCACCTTCGGGGCGTAGCTGACGCTGCCGTGATCGCAGTCGGTGAAGCGGAAAGTGAGTGTGCCCCACGGTACCCGGTTGACGTCGTCCGGATCGAAGGCGGCGCCGAAGCGGGCGCCGTCGGTGATCACGACATTTGCGGTGGCCACTCCATTGCTGTCGACCGGGCCATCGCCGAACAGCCAGACCTGATTGCCTTCGGCATCGTAGGTATACCAGGACACGACCAGCCGGCCGTCGTCGATGAACTCGAGCATGAAACCCTCGCCAGAGCGCATCGGATGGAACCAGCTGCCGCTCAGCGCACCCTCGATCGGCCGATTGCCGGCGAACAGCGCGCCGGCCTTGGCGATGACCGCTTCGGCCACCTTCTCGCCGATCTCCCGACCGCGCAGGTCGCCGTCCTGGATGTGGATGCCGCCATACAGGCGCGAGATACCGGCCTCGTCGGCGGCGGCCTTGAAGGTCGGCCAGCGCAGCACGACGGTGTCGGCGGGGCTGCTCTCGAACATGTTCGAGCCCGGTAGCGCGATGTGCTCGCCGAGGAAGTCCTCTTCCCCGTCGCCGTTCAGATCCTTGCCGATGCGGGTGACGCCGTCGTAGAACTGTTCGCTGCCGGTGAATGCCGTCAGCACGCCGGCGGCCGCGGCGGAGAAGCCGCTGTGGCCAGAGGTGAACTCGGAAAAGGGCGGGGTCACGAAGCGCAGATCCTGATAAGGCAGCCATTCCTCGCCAGCAATCGTCTGGGTGCCACGATCCGGACCGCCCCAGGCCTGCACCAGCTGGCCGGCATACTTGTGGCGGATCGCCGAAGCCGGGCGGATGTAGTCGTAGACCCGCTTGGTGAACCAGGTGACGATGCCGGCGTCCATGACCGCGGCATTGAGGGCCAGGAACATCCTGGCATCCTGGCCGATGTCGTGAGCGTCACGCACCGAGACGCCCTGCGCGAGCTGGTTCCAGTGCCCTGGCGGGGTTTCCGAGCGCGGGCCGTCGGCCCAGAACTCGGCGATCACCTTGAACTCGTCGGTGAGATTGGCGCTGATGAACAGCACTTCGTCAAACTGGCGGTTCCAGGCCTGATCCTCGGTCGAGACCTGTCCCAGCGCATCGATATAGGGCCGATTGGAACCTCGCAACGGCGGCGCTGGCGGCAGCAATGCGCGCGGATTGCTGACCGCGAAGGGAGTGACACTGCCCCAGTGCGGAGTGAGAAACTTCTGGTCGACAAAGCTGCTGGGATCGCTCGGATCGGCGATCGGGATGCCGTTGCCGTCGACCACCGTACCGGTGGGCACGCGCAGCGGCTGCCAGGTGTTGCTGTTGAAGCCCGGGTTGCCCGGTGCGTTGGCGGCCGTTGGATCGGCCGAGTTGAAGGACGTATAGAAGGTCGGAAACGACGCCGTCGGCCGATCGCCGTAGTTCTCGACCTGATTGGCGTTGTCGTTGGCGCGACTGTCCAGCACCGCTTGCGCCGCGGCCCGGCCAATCGCCGAAGGGGCGGGCAGCGGGCTGTCATCGGATGGGTTCAGACCGAGTTCGGCCATGAAGGCCTCGAACTGCGCGGCCCGGCTCGGGAATTGGTCGATCAAGCTGTAATAGGCGGCGTAGCTGACCGCGACGCGTCGATTCTCTTCGTTGTGGGTCACACTTGGCTGGCGCAACGCTCGGTTGGCCTTGATGGCTGCCAGCGCGGTCTCGTCATAGGCGGCCCAGGCGTCGTACTTGGCCGCCGAGACGATATAGAGGCTGCGCGAAACTACGGTCGGACGCGGTCCGGTCTGGCGCACCCTGCAGCATCTCCTCGTTCCAGTCGGCCACCACGCTGCGGGCCTCGAGCGGCGAGCCCGCACCCAAGCCAAGCGCCAACCCGATTACCAACAAATGCTTCCGCATGACGTCCCCACGAGATCAAGAATGGGTGACGATCCTGTGACGAACGCCGGCCGATTGCAAGGGCGGTCGTGGCAGATAGCGTTTGACGTGGTCGGAGCGTGATGCTCTTGGCAGCTTCTAAGCTGAGGGCCCAGGGCCCAGGGCACAGGGCACAGGGCACAGGGCTCAGGGCTCAGGGCCCAGGGCTCAGGGCTCAGGGCTCAGGGCTCAGAGGAGAGCGGGCCACTTGCCTTTACTGGGCCCTGGGTCCTGATGCCCTGGGCCCTGCTTCTAGTCGCGAAAGTTCTCGAACTGCAGCGGCAGTTCCAGTTCGGCCTGGCGCAGCAGCGCGATGGCGCCCTGCAGATCGTCGCGCTTCTTGCCCTGC
>DAIMJK010000017.1:7784-9816 GCA_036722245.1 Lysobacterales bacterium | reverse complement strand
TCCGCCGCCGATACACAGCGCTGCGACACCGCGCTTCTTGCCGTGCACGCGCAGCTTGTCGCCTTCGATCTGTGCGTTGACCTTCAGCTTGGCTTCCTTGATCCGCTTGATGATGTCCTTCGCGGTCGGCTGGTCGATGCCCTGGCGCAGCGTCACCTTCTGGCTCGCACTGGCCAGGTTGACCTCCGGATCGGCCACATCCATGCAGCGGATATCAATGCCACGGGCGGCCAGTCTGGGCTTCAGGATGTCGAGCATCTGCTGCAACTGGAAGTCACTCGGCGCCTTCAGCGTGACCAGATACTCCTGCAACTCGAAGCGGGCGTCGGTGCCCTTGAAATCGAAGCGGTTGGACAGCTCCCGATTGGCCTGGTCAATCGCATTGCTGACCTCATGGCCGTCGAGCTTGGAGACGATGTCGAAGGTGGGCATATTGCAAGTCCGGGTGGAGACAGGCACCAAGGATAGTGCATCGGGACCAAGCCTGAGGGCCCAGGGCTCAGGGCACAGGGCCCAGCAAAGCGCGCAAGTGCCTGCACTTCTGGGCTCTGGGCCCTATGCCCTGGGCCCTGCTTTCAAGGCAGCTCCAACACATCCCCCCGCTGCACACCCAGCCTGCGGGCGGTGCCGGCGTTGAGTTCGAGGACGTATTGTGCCGGCGCGCCACCGCCGTCGTAGGAGGGACACTGGGCGGTGTTGCAAGGTGGAACGCCGAGGGCCTCGCCGACCAGCCTGGCATCGCTGTCGAAGTACAGGATGTCCAGCGGAATGCGGCAATTGCGCATCCAGAATGAGCGGCGCGCCTGATTGTCGTAGACGAAAAGCATTCCCGCGTCGGCGTCCATGTGGTCGCGAAACATCAGGCCACGGGCCTGCTCCTCGGCGCTGCGCGCGATCTCGACCCGGAAGCGCTCGCCCTTGAGTACGACCGTGGGCTCGCTGGCACAGGCGGTCAGACCGAAGAACAGCAGCAGCATCAACACGCGAGCAAGCATCAGGCGGGGCAGGGCAGGACGGTAGTATCGCGGCATGGGCCTGGCTGGATGACGAAAGGGTGGCGCAAGCTTAGCCCGAAGCGCATCCGCCGTTCACGCCTGCCGGTCCAGCATTTCCGAGAAAACCCGGTTACCCGCCGCCATGTCCAATCCCGATACCCTCCTGCGCACCCACTGCCCGCCGCCCTTATGGGAGCGGATCGAACTGCCGCGGCACAGCGGCGAGGCGCCGAGCGTGCTCTACTACTGCAGCCACTGGCTGACCGAGGCAGATGCCGACCGCGCCCTGGCCGACCTGCGCACCGAGCTGCCCTGGCAGTGCCACCGGATCCGCATCTTTGGCCGCGAGGTGCCTAGCCCGCGCCTGTCCAGCTGGCACGGCGACCCCGGCACCGACTATCGCTACTCCGGCCACCGGCACGTCGCGCAGGCCTGGACCGCCACGCTGACCGAGTTGCGAACGCGGCTTCTCGATACGTTGGGCTTTGATTTCAATGCAGTGCTGGTCAACCTCTACCGCAACGGTAGCGACAGCATGGGCTGGCATGCCGACGACGAGCGCGAGCTGGGCCCCCAACCGCTGATCGCCTCGATCAGCCTGGGCGCCAGTCGGCGCTTCGTCCTGCGCCGACGTGATCGGCAGCATCGGTATGAGCTGAACCTGAGTCACGCCAGCTTGTTGCTGATGCTGGGCGCTACCCAACAGGCCTGGCAGCACGCATTGCCGCGGCAGCTGCGGGTGCTCGAACCGCGGATCAACCTGACTTTTCGGTCGATCCTGCCGCGGCGCTGCCAATAGCTGGCGGTCAGCCTGAAGCCGCTGGTGCCGGAAGCGAATGCGCCTGGACCCTCCCCGGAGCCCCAGGCTCGGCCTCGCTCGGCTGCAGTCGAACTCGGAAAGTTGATTTCACGCGGACCGAGACGCTGAAGTAGATCCCCCAGACCAGCAGTTCAACCAGACCAGCGATCAGATCCTGGGTGGCCTCCTTGCGGAGTTCGAGTTGGTCGTCTGGCAACTGGCCGACCAGCACAAATAT
>DAIMJK010000017.1:0-7774 GCA_036722245.1 Lysobacterales bacterium | reverse complement strand
AACGCCAGGGGCGTCGTGACGACCATGTAGCCGATATAGACTCTGGGAAGGCTACTGCGCTTCTTCAGCAGCAAGATCAACAGCAGCACGCCAAACACCAACTGGACCAGCAGGCCGACCAGCTCGAGCAGCAGAGCCGGCGCCCACATCGAGTGATAGTCCTCGCCACCGACCCGGGTCAGTTCGCCCCAACGGGTGCCGAAGTAGACATCGGCCGAAGCGCCGATCAGGAA
The DNA here is from genome assembly GCA_036722245.1 of Lysobacterales bacterium. Classification (GTDB taxonomy): domain Bacteria; phylum Pseudomonadota; class Gammaproteobacteria; order Xanthomonadales; family SZUA-5; genus JAWLAT01. Next base: position 7,541 of record DAIMJK010000017.1, on the reverse strand, counting down.
CAGGATGGCCAGGGGCAACAGCAGCAGGCCCAGCAAGGGCAGTACCAACCAGCCACCAATGCCGATCAGCGCAGGATTGGCCGGCTCGAGTGGTGCCGCCGGGTCGTAGCGGTAAAGGCGCCTTGCCAGCGCAACGAAGATGACCAGCAGGACGAACACAAGCATGATCATCGGCCACTCGATGACCTCGAAGGGGTGGCTTTCCTCCTCTGGATCGTAGCTGTACAGCTCGTAGTTCAACTCCCCGCGCGCCTGCTCAAGCTTGCTCACGAAGCCGGCCATGTCCTCCGGCAGCACGTGGTCACGCAGCGAAGTGTAGGTGTCGGTAATCAGCAGCCGATCGGCCTTGCTCTGGACGCTGCGCACGAACCTGAAATGCGGGTCTTCGACCGTTTCCTCGGTGATCGAGTCCGGCCAGGCGCTGGGCAGCAGAACCTCCAGCGTCTGGATGACTTCCAGTGGGTGCGCCAGGGCGTACGGGGATTGTCGCAGTGTTGACGACGGCTCTCGCAGGTAACCGCGGATGTCGACCGCCTCGATGCTCGCTGCGCGCCGGCGCTTCTCTTCCGAATGAATCCAGAAATTGTCGATCTCGTAACTTTCAATTGTCTTGAAGTGATTGCGATTCGCCAATTCCTCCACCTTGATCGGCTCCGCGAGACGGATGCCGGCGTAGTACCCGGCGTAGTAGTTCAGGTACTGCTTCTGCAGGTCCTCCAGACTCGTGTTGGCGAACTGATAGCGGCTGGACTCGGCGTAGCTGCCTTCGCTGGTCGTCGCGACGGAGAACTTGACCGACTCCTCCATACCGGTGCGACTGTCCATGGTGGCGTGGATGGTGCGTCGTTGCGGCGGTCGACCGGCGTCCATTGGCACCAGGTCGCGGCTATCCTGCGCGACCACCAGCGCGAGGTCATAGTCCGGTTGGTACAAGTCTTCCAGCGCACCGGGCTGGACCGCGCGTGTAGGGTCGATCCACCAGTTCGTGCCTTCCAGTCGGGCGCGCACCAGCACATGATTGAAGACACCCGGACTGGGTGGCAATTCGGCCAACCCGCGGCGGGTGCTGGTATGGACGAGCGCCGCCCGCGCCTCTATCCCGAGCGCATCAAGCAGGCTCAGGAGCATCAGCGTCTTGTCCTTGCAATCGCCATAGCGGCGCCCAAGCACCTCGGCGACTGTGCGCGGTGCATGCGATCCGGCACCAAGCTCTATCCCGAGATAGCGGATCTCTCCTTGCACCCAGCGCAGCGCCTCGACCAGGTGTTCCCGAGGATCGGCGGAGCCGGCCTTTATCCGGATCACTTCGGCCTGCAAGGCCGCAGGCAACTGCGCTGGCACCTGATACAGCGGAAGCGCCCAGTGCGACACTGCCGCCCAGTCCGGATACTCACTCCAGCGCACGCGCGGATAGGGATCGAACCAGCCCGGTGTGCCGTCATCGCCCAGCAAGGCTGGCACCGCCTCGCGCTGCCATACGTGCTCCTGCAGATGGCCGTCGTGACGGACTGTGGCGGCCAGTTCGGCGTTCTGACTGGCGATCGTGATCTGCCGCGATGCCGGAAACAGGAGTCGGCCATGCGCCCGCTCGACCGGCTCCGACCACTGCATCGACAGACTGCCGAACACCCGCCCCTGGAAAACCGGATTGGCGCCTTCTACGCTGTAGGCGTACTCGACGATGTCGCCAACCCGCACGTCGTCGATGAAAATGTTGAGGGTCTTGTTGCCATCGTAGATCAGCGATTCCAACTCCGGCTCGCGCTGCAACAGCTGGATCTGCGCCTCCTCCAGTCGGGACTGCACCTGGTCATCGCGCCAGACCTGCAGCCGGTGCAGCGCGACCTGTTCGTAGCTGGGATCGAAGGTCACCTGTAACTGGGCCACGGTCTCGACCCCGCTGGTATTGACCGCCTTCATCGCCAGGCGCCGATAGCGGACCGGAACGCCACCGTCGAAGCGATGCTGGGTGTCGGTCAACAGGTAGTGCGTGCCGCCGGTGATCTGATCGGTGGTGATGACGTGGTCCTGTGGAATCGACACGCTGGCGACCCAGTCTGGAATCGGCGTGATGCGGTATTCCTGTGCACTGACGGGTCCACCCAGCCCGCACAGCAGCCAGGCCAGGACCAGCCCGGCCTGCAGTCCTACGCCATGATTCGTGACCTTTCCGTGGTCGCCCACTGTCTCCATCAAGAGCCCGTCTCCGTTCTGTCCGACCCCAGGCAGGCCGGCACGCGCCGGCGAGGATTGCCGACTGCAGCCGATCACGCAACTCCGCAGGCCGCTGGAACTGGCTACTGGAACTGCCTCCGATGCGGTTCGCTGAGCTCACCGACATCCTACGCGCAGTCCGCCGCTCTTCTGGGCCCTGGGCCCTGAGCCCTGGGCCCTGCTCTCCACTGGCCACTGGAACTGGCTACTGGAACGGCTTGTGGCACTGGAACTGCTCTAACTGGGCCGCAAATCCTCCTCGCTGTGCCGCCGGATCTGAAAGCCGGTGATGGCGAAGATGGAGGCCACGATCGGGTTGATCAGGTTGAACAGGGCAAAGGGCAGGTAAACCCAGGTGGCGACGCCAAGGGTGGCAGCCATGTACGCGCCGCAGGTGTTCCACGGCACCAGCGGCGAGGTCAGGGTGCCGGCGTCTTCGAGTGCGCGCGACAGATTCACCGGCGCCAGGCCGCGGCGCTGGAACTCGGCCCGGTACAGGCGTCCGGGCAGCACGATTGCCATGTACTGGTCGCCGGCGATGATGTTGATGCCGACCGCCGTGCTCAGCGTCGCCAGGATCAGGCTGCCGGTGCTCCTGGCGGCGCGCAACACGCTGCGCACCAGCCGCTCGAGCAGGCCCATCTTCTCCATCACCGCGCCGAAGGCCATTGCGCACAGCACCAGCCAGATCGTGTTGAGCATGCTCGACATGCCGCCGCGCTTGAGCAACTCGTCGACCCGTTCGTTGCCCGAGTTCAGCTGATAGCCATCGAACAATGCGTTCCACGCGCCGGCCAGCAATGCCATCGCCTGTGAACGGCCTTCGGCGGCCCCCATCTGGGCGGTCTGGTCGGGCTGGAAGATGACCGCAAACAGCGCGCCGACGAGCGCGCCGATCGCGATCGTCGGCAGCGCCGGGAAGCGCCTGAATGCGAGCACGAACACCAGCAGCACCGGCAGCAGCAAGTGCCAGCCCTGGTTGAAGCTGGCCGCGAGCACGCTGACCGTTTCGCCCAGTCCCTCGCCGGTGCCCTGCGGCGAGGTGGTCAGGCCGAGCACGGTGAAGCCGATCAGTGCCAGCACGAAGCTCGGGCCCGTGGTCCAGATCATCGCCTGGATGTGCGCAAACAGGTCGCTGCCGGACACCGCCGGGGCCAGATTGGTGGTGTCCGACAGCGGCGACATCTTGTCGCCGAAATAGGCTCCGGAAATCACCGCGCCGGCGGTGATCGCGAGCGACAGATCAAGCACGGCCGCCACCCCGATCAGGGCCACGCCGATGGTGCCGGCGACGGTCCAGGAGCTGCCGATCGACACCGCGACCAGCGCGCAGACCAGGCAGGTGGCGACATAGAACCAGTCTGGCGACAGCAGCATCAGGCCATAGTGGATCAGCGTCGGTACCACCCCGGCGAGGATCCAGCTGCCGATCAGCGCGCCGACCATCAGCAGGATGAACATCGCCTTGGTCGCCAGCGACACGCCGTGGACCATCGCGTCCTCGACCGCTTGCCAGCGATGGCCGTTCTTGAGGCCGACCACCCCGGCCACCGCGGTGCAGAACAGCAGCGCCAGCTGATTGGCGCCATAGGAAGAATCGGCGCCATACAGCCGAACGGCGAGGTAGAGCAGGACGATCAGGCACAGCACCGGCAGCAGTGCGTCGAGCAGACTGGGGTCCTTCAGCGTCGGCGCGCCATGATGGCCGGCCGGCTGCTCCGGCTTGCCCGCTCCGGTCCTCTCAGAACGCTCGTCCATGCTCCCCCCTCGTTGGTCAATGATGCCGCCGGTCGCCCCTGCGCCGCGCGGCCAAGCGCGAAAGATCGTCAAAAGCCGGGCAAAGCACAAGCGCCGCGACCTCAGAATTCGACCGCAGGCGACTGCGCCATTCATGGCTTGGTCAGTGGCGCCGACCAGTTTCGAGGCAGACTATCATCTGAACTGAAGCTGCACCGCCCTCCATGCCGCGCGCCTCATCTGGGCCCTGTGCCTTGTGCCCTGGGCCCTCGCGTGCACTTTGAAAAAAGCAGACTCGGTGCCCAAAAGGATTTGCCTGTGAACGATCGCGACCGCTTGCGTGGCCAACTCCTGCAGTTGGCCGCGCGCCAGCCGGAGGACGCCGAACGCGCCGCACGCTTTGTCGCCTTCATCGACGCCCACCCCGATTGCGCCCAGCGCAGTCTGCAGATCGGTCACCTGACCGGCTCGGCGTGGCTGGTCGATCCGACCGGCGAGCGGGTGCTGCTGACGCTGCACCGCAAGCTCGACCGCTGGTTGCAACTCGGAGGCCACGCCGACGGCAGTCTGGACCTGGCCGAGGTGGCCCTGCGCGAAGCAGTCGAGGAATCCGGACTCGATGGATTGCGGCTGGAAGATCGCGACAGCGGCGACAACGGCAGCGCGATGCTGCCCTTCGCGCTCGACGATCACCGCATCCCGGCCCGTCCCGGCGAGCCCGAACACACGCATTTCGACGTCTGCTACGTGGTCCGGGCGGGAGTTGAGCTGAACCCGGTCATCAACCACGAATCCAAAGAGCTGCGCTGGTGGCCAATCACCGACCTGCTGCAACCTGGCGTCGAACCCTTCCTGGCCCGCATGGCCCGGCGTTGGCTCAGTCCTCGTCGGGCATCATCGTGACCAGGCCGTGCTGGATCGCCAGCTGGGTGAGCTGAGCCGTGGTCTTGGTTTCCAGCTTGGCCATACCGCGCTGCTTGAAGCTGCAGACGGTCTTGTAGCTGACCTTGATCTGGTCGGCCAGTGTGTGCAGGCTGAGGCCGTTGACCAGCGCCAGGATGGTCTCGAACTCGCGCGGGGTCAGGCGTTCGAAGGGCGACTGCTCGGCCCCCGGCATCAGGCTCAGGGCGATCTGCTGGGCGATGTCGGCACTGATGAAGCGCTGGCCGCGGGCGATCAGGTGCAGGCCGCGGACCAGATCCTCGGCCGCCGAGCCCTTGCTGAAATAACCCAGCGCACCGGATTCCAGCACCTTGCGCGGGAACGGGCTGTCGGTGTGCATCGTCAGCATCGCGATCTTCTGGTTCGTCCCCGACAGCCGCCGGATCACCTCCAGACCGCTCATGCCGGGCATGCTGAGGTCCAGCAGCAGGATGTCCGGCTTGTGCTTGCGCACCAGTTGCAGCGCCTCGTCACCGCTACTGCCTTCGGCGATGACCTCGAAGCCACCGTGATGTTCGAGCAGACTGCGGATTCCGGTGCGGACCAGCGCGTGATCATCCACCAGCACGATACGAATCATCGCGGGCCTCCCCCAAGCCGTGCGCCAGGCTGCATGGTCCTGCGCCGGGGCGAATCACGCAAGGGGTGGGAGGGCAGTTGGGAGTTGGCGCCCTTCAAGGTCCGCTGGCTTGCGGGGTCGAACTGATGCTTCAGAATGTCTCCGTGCTTTGAGGGCCCAGGGCCCAGGGCTCAGGGCCCAGCAGGTCAAGAGCTGGCTCGGCCGCATGGTGCCGAACTCTGAACTGGGCCCCGTGCCCTGGGCCCTGGGCCCTTCCGCGCAGTCCTCCCGCGCACCGTGACGAGTCCCATGTTCGCCAGCACACACACCAACCCCACATTCACTGGCTATCATGACCGCCCCCTACCACGGAGTGACCCAACCATGACGATCAAGGTCGGCGATACCTTGCCTGCCGGCACGCTGCAGCAGTATCAGGACGGTCCGCAGGCGCTTTCCATCGACGAATTGTTCAAGGGCAAGAAGGTTGTGCTGTTCGCGGTGCCCGGTGCCTTCACCCCGACCTGCAGCGCGCGTCACCTGCCCGGCTATGTCGAGGAACTGGCCGCGTTCAAGGCCAAGGGCGTCGACACGGTGGCGTGCATGGCGGTCAACGACGCCTTCGTGATGGGTGCCTGGGGCAAGAGCCAGAACGTGCCATCCGAGTTGCTGCTGCTGGCCGACGGCAACGCCGCGTGGACCAAGGCCCTGGGCCTTGAACTGGACGCGACCGGCTTCGGCATGGGCGTGCGCGCGCAGCGCTTCGCCCTGGTCGCCGACGACGGCAAGGTGACCCATTTGTTCGTCGAACAGCCCGGCGAATTCCGCGTGTCGGCAGCCGACGCGGTGCTGGCGGCATTGTAGGTCCGTGCCAGCCGCCTCGCGCTCAGGAGACGCAGCGCGAGAATCGGTAGTTGGCGGGCGCGAGGAGCCGACCTACCGCGCCTCGAGACGGCAGTAGCGCGGTCCCGGCGCGCGAATCGCCACGATCTTTGCCTCGGTCCATGTCGCGCCGGCGGCCGCGTATCCGGCCGGAGACGCGCTCGTGGCGAAAGCAGGCGCGAGAGGCTTCGTCCGAGTCCGTGCCGGCCGCCTCGCGAGCGATGCCTGACACGAAGCCAGTCGGTGCCGGAGTCATGGTTCCCGTCGGCTGTGGGTCGTCATCGCCTTGCAGGAGGACGCGGGCAGGTCAGCTGCCCGCCGCACCATCGTTCAGGTACAGCCAAACGATGGTGCGCGCAGTCGGCACGTGACTCCCGACCAGACGCAACTGCACGGGGTCGCGTTTGCTTCAGTCCGCAAGCTTGAAGGAGAGCAGCTCAAGCACCGATTCATCCAGTACCGGTGCCCCTGGGAATTGCAATCTCACTGTGTTGGTCAGCCGGATGACATCAGCGGAATCGGATCTGCTCCACAGTTCCTGCTCCTGGACCGTCGTGATGCCGGCGCTCGTGCTGATGATCTCCCGCTGGATATAGCAAGCGTCTTCGAAAGTACCCGCTGGGACCGTGACACTTTCGCGCCGAACGAATCTGAGGGTGTCAGTGGTCTGTACCACGCCGGCAGAAGTGGTGACCGCGTAGCTCTGAGTAAGGGCTACTCCGAGTGGTGGTGCCAACGGAGTTCGCGGGAATGGCGCATAGGTGGTCTGGCCGGTTGTGGCTCCATTTCGCACCTCTTCCTGACCCAGAATGACCTCCTCGCCATTTTCGATTCGTCGATAGTCGCGATCGAAGTCACCATTCTCCTGACGCCTTTCAATGAGTACACCGCTCTGCCCCTGGAAAGTGGCAGGGCCGATTACAACATTCTCCAGTTCAAAACTGCCAGTCGGAGTCGTGAAGCGGTATCGTCGTTGATCACCGGCCACTAGGCGATCCGGAAAACACGCATCCGGGTTCCCCCCACCCCCCGCATCCTTCACCCGGCACAGCGGCTTGGGCTGGTCCGCCGCCACTGCGACAAAGCGCGTGATGGCCTTGGTCTGGGTAACGCCGTCGAGGGTGTAGCTGAAGCTGCCGGTCTCGCCGTCGCTGAAGCTCAGGCTGGCGCTGCCCACTTCGGGGACCGGGAAGGTGGTGGCAGGGCC
>DAIMJK010000016.1:1709-18644 GCA_036722245.1 Lysobacterales bacterium | reverse complement strand
GGACCTGCAACGACGCAAGTCGGTGGGTTCGTTGAAGCGTTGATGCTGGAAGGTCATGGGCGTTGTCATGTCCTGACGTTCTGTATGATTGTTAGGGCCCAGGGCTCAGGGCACAGGGCCCAGGACAGGTCCAGAGCCCAAGCAGCGCCCAGCGCAGGTCCAAGAACAGACCAGAGCCAAGGCAGGGCGAGTGCCGCACGATTGGTTCGAGTCGGCTCTTGATCTGATGGACCCGGAGCTCTGGGCCTTCTCGGCTCTTGCCCTGGGCCCTGAGCCCTGAGCCCTCTGGTCGATACAGGCCTTGTGACACATCAGCCTTGCGCACGATCGGCGGCCGCCGCAGTCCGGCTCAAGCAATATCGCTGTTGCGACTCGTGATGGTCTCCAACCCGTGCCCGCCGGGCCCGGTTTCCGAGCGCCACAGCTTCCAGGCGAAGTACAGACCCATCGCGGCCATGCCGGTGTAGAACCACATGCCGGGCGCGTAGCCGGCGGGGTTCTCCGGGCCGGCATTGGCGTTGTCGTTCAACGCGCCGACGATGATCGGCACCACGGCCCAGCCCAGCTGCTGACAGAAGGTCATCAGCGCGAAGGCCGATCCCAGCCGTCTGGCATCAACGATATAGGCCACGGAAGGCCACATCACCGCCGGAATCAACGAAAAGACCCCTCCGAGCAGCAGGATCACCAGCAGCAGCGTCAAGGGCACCTCGGCACCGCCGATGAAGGGCACCAGGATCGAAACCAGTGGCCCTGGCGGCAGGTAGGTCACCATCAGGAACAGCGGCAACATGACCAGCGACCCAGCCGCCATGAACAACGAGCGCTTACCCACCCGATCCACCCACAAGCCAAACAATGGCGTGGCCACGATGGCAGCCATCGGCAACAGGCTGCTGAGGATGCCAGCCGACTCGCGATCAAGCCCATGCGCCTGCTGGAAGTAGTCGATGCAGAAGGTGCGGAACGGAAATACCGTGGCATAGAACACCACACACAGGGCAACGATGTACCAGTAGGAGGGGCTGAAGGAGTACATCCGCTTGAAATCCAGCTTCTCCGTGGTCTCCCGCGTGCCCAGATCAATCCGGCCTTCGGCGCGATGCTCCAGCACCCAGTAGAGGATCGCGGCGGTGACCGAGATACCAGCGACCGCGCTGGCCAGCCAGAGCGGATCCTGCCAGTTGGTGTAGAGCGGGCTGGCGAAGGAGGTGGACCAGTCGGCCGAGGCCGAACCCAGGCGGGAGATCGACAGGTTGATGCCGAAGGCGAAACTGAGCTCCTTGCCCTTGAACCACTTCGCCAGCACCGTGGTGGCCGCCACGATCAATGGTTCGGCGCCGAGGCCAAGCATGAAGCGGCCGGCCAGAATGACCTCGTAGTGCGGTGTGGCCGCCGTCAGCAGCGCGGCGAGCAGGCAGACCGTGGCGAACACGAAGATCGCGTACTTGGTGCCGAAGCGGTCGATGATGTAGCCGCCAGCGAGCAGCACCAGCAGTGCGGCTATGTTGTAGGCCGTCGACAGGGCACCGATCTGGGCATAGCTGAAACCCAGCTGGTCGCGCATGAGGTCGATGACCGGGCCGAGCGCGTCGTAGATGTAGTAGTTGCCGAACATCGCCAGACTGACGAACACCAGCACGGACCAACGCTGCAGCGGCGTCGGGCGTGGCAATCCACTCGCATTCGGAAGGTTCATCGCAATCGTTCCCCGGTTTGCCTGATTCTGGCCGGCCTGTTGGCCCGGCCGCTGGTAGAGCAAGAACTCCGAGCCGCTCTCACGTATAACCGAAACGCACCGCCAGGATCAGAGCAATGGCAGCGGCCACTGTCAGCTTGATGAACAGCGGCAGGGCGAAACGGAACCAGCGGTCATAGGGCACTCCGACCACGCCGAGGATGGCCATCAGCACCACATTGGTCGGGATGATCATGTTGGAGAAGCCATCGCCGAACTGGAATGCGAGCACGGCGACTTGCCGGCTCACCCCAACGATGTCGCCCACCGGCGCCATGATCGGCATGGTCACGAAGGCCTGACCGGAACCGGAAGGGACGAACAGGTTGATCAGGTTCTGCACCAGCAGCATGCCGACCGCCGACAGTTCCGGACCCACCTGCTGCAACGGCAGGGAGATGCCATGGACGATCGTGTGCAATACCTGCCCGTCTTCCAGGATCAGGCCGATGCCGCGGGCGAAACCCACCAGCAGGGCCACCGTCGCCAGTGCCGATGCCCCGGCGGCAAATCGTTTGGCGATGTCGTCCAGACTGCCGCCACCGACCAGCCCGGCGAACAGGCCGAGCGCCAGCCAGACCGCGCCGACCTCGATCAGGTACCAGCGCAGTACCAGGATGCCGTAGACGATGCCAACCAGCGCCAGCGCCGTCAGCGCCAGCACGGCGAGCAGCCGTCCGGTGAATTGCGGATAGCTCTCCGGCACGCTGTTGTCCAGCCCTTCCACCCCATGCAGCAAGCTGGCCTCGGGGTTCTCTGAGACGCGCCGTGAGTAGCGCCAGACGTGATGGACGCCGATCGCGACGAAGGGCACGAACAAGGCAATCCGGTAACCCAGGCCGGAGGCCGGTGGCAACTCGGCGATTCCCTGCGCCACCAGCACCGTGTACGGATTGAGCGTGGCCACGCCATAGCCGATGCAGTAGCCACCGATCATGATCCCCATCGCGGTCATCGCGTCCAGTCGCATCGCCACACACAGCGCCACCAGCATTGCGGCGAAAGGAATGTACTCGGTCGATACCCCGAGCGTGCCCGAGCCAATCGCAAACACCGCCATACCGACCCCGATCAGCAATCCCGGGCTGTGGCCGACCTTCTGCAGCACCCATCCGATCAGCGCATCCAGCGCCCCGGTGCCGCGCAGCACCGCGATCGTCCCACCGACGATGAGCAGGAAGAAGATGATCACCTGGGCATCGGCAAGGGCCCTGGGAACGGCCGTGAACAAGGCCCAGGGCGCGAGCCAGACGCGCTCCTCGGCCAGCGCGAAGGTGCCAGGCACCACCATCATCCGGCCCGCCGCATTGGGCTCCAGCTGGAACTGCCCCTGCGGCAGGATCCAGGTCATGATCAGCGCCACGACCATCATCGCGAACAGCAGTACCAGGGTGTGCGGCACGCGAAAGGCTTTGGCCATATTCGGGAGTCGGTGGCTGAATCTGGCGCGAGTATAGCGGCAGGGCTCGGAGCTGGGGGTTCGCCCGCGGCTTCCCCTTGCGAGGCAAAGCGATGAAGAACAGGTAACCACAAAGGACACAAAGGAAAGCGAAGAGCAGGGATGCCTTGGTCGGCACTGGCAGGTCTTCTGATCGCAGTGGCCAAGTAGCGCCGTTCACTATGACCCTTTTCCGCTCTGCTCTCCTTTGTGTCCTTCGCGTCCTTTGTGGTCAACAAGCTCTTCAGCACTCTCGCTCTTCATGCCCGGCTCTACTCCTCCACGGCGTTCGGCATCGCGATCTCGAACAGCACGCCGGCGCCGAAACTCTTTCGCTCTGCTCTCCTTCGTGTCCTTCGTCCTTTGTGGTCAATAGCTCTTTCTGCACTTCGCTCTTCATGCCTGGCGCTACTCCTCCACCGCGCCCGGCATCGCAATCTCGAACAGCACGCCGGCGCCGGGTTCACTATGGCATTCGATGCTGCCCTTGAGCATCTGGGTGACCAGATTGAAGACCAGGTGCATGCCCAGGCCCGAGCCGCCTTCCTTGCGCCGGGTGGTGTAGAAGGGATCGAAGATGCGCTGCCTGACTTCGCTGTTCATGCCGCGGCCGTTGTCACGATAGCTCAACAGCAGCGCGTCGCCGTCGACACTGGCACTGATCTGGATCCGGCCGGCCTCGATGCCTTCGAAACCGTGGATCAGCGAGTTGATGATCAGGTTGACGATGATCTGGTAGAGCGCGCCGGGATAGGTGGTAAGGCGCAGTTCGGGATCGCAGTCGATCTGCACCTGATGGCGGGTCTTCTTCAAGCGCGGACGCAGCGACAGCAGGATTTCCTGCAGATACTCGTGCAGCAGGAAGCTGCGGCGCTGTTCACTGGACTGGTCGACCGCGACCTGCTTGAAGCTGCGCACCAGGTTGCTGGCGCGGCCGAGATTGGTCAGCACCAGTGCGGCCGAGGTGGCGGCCATCTCGGCAAAGGTCGCCAGTTCGGCTTTGCTCAAGCGGCCCTGCTCGACCGCAGCCTGCAATTGCTTCGCCTCGTGCTGCAGGTGCGAGGCTGCGGTCACGCCGATGCCGATCGGAGTGTTGATCTCGTGCGCCACGCCGGCCACCAACTGGCCGAGCGAGGCCATCTTTTCCGATTCGACCAGTTGCTTCTGGGTCAGGGTCAGCTCCTCGACCGTGCGCTTGAGCTGGGCGATTGCCATCCGATGGTCGGCAGTACGTTCCTCTACCCGACTTTCCAGCTCATCGGCGAAACGCTTGAGCGCCTCTTCGTTGGCCTTGCTCTCGGAGATGTCACGGACCGTGCCGGCGATCCGCTCGACCGCGCCAGCGGCATCCCGCCGCACCGCCCGGCCGCGCGCCAGCAGCCAGCGCCAGCCGCCGTCACTGGCCAGCCCCCGATAGGTCACGTCATAATGGTCCAACCGGCCCGCGACATGGTCGACGAAGGCGGCACGAGTCATGGCGCGATCGTCGGGATGGACCAGCGCCAGATACTCGTCGATGCTGCGCGGTGGCTGTTCGCTCAGCTGCAGCCCCGGCAGCGGATTCTCGCGATGCATCCTGCCACCGGCCAGATCGATATCCCACAACTCGTCACCACTCCCCCACAACGCCAGCTTCAAGCGCTCCTCGCTGTCGCGCAGTGCCAACTGCGCCTGCAGATCACGGGCATGCCGCTGGCGATAGCGACGGTACAGCCAGAGCGTGAACAGGATGGTCGCCAGCAGGTAGGCCATCTGGGCCAGCGGGTGCCGCCAGAGCGGCGCCTGGACAAGGATCTGCACCGCGCGTTCGGTGGTCTGTTCGTCCAGACCGCGACGACTGACTCGCACCTCGAAATCGTAGCGTCCCGGCGCGAGCCGGGTGAAGGCGGCATAGCGGCGGCTGGCTGGCGTCTCCAGCCAGGTCTGGTCCAGGCCGGCGAGGCGGTACTCGTAGCGCAACGATTCCGGCGCCAGGAAGTCCAGCGCGGCGAACTCGATGCCAACCACCCCATAGCCGGGCGGCACCACGACCCGGTTGGCCCACACCACCGGCAAGTCGAGCAAGCCCGGCAAGTCGACCCGCTCGATCGGCGTGTTGTCCAGCGCGATCCCGGTCAGGCGGATCGCCGGCAGACCGCGTGCGGCCGGCAGCCGACCAGGCCGCAGAGCGGTCAGCCCACGCAGGCCACCGAAGTAGTACACGCCGTCGGCACCGACCGCCGAGGCGCCGATGAAATAGCCGCGTGCCAGTTCGCCGAAGCTGGCGTCCAGGCTGCGCAACTCGCCGGTCTGCGGGTCGAGTCGAGTCAGGCCACTGATGGTCGCCGCCCAGATCGCCCCGTCCGGGGCCTCGAGCAGACCGCCAACCGCGTCGCCGGACAAGCCGTCGGCACGGGTGATGGCGCGGAAGCTCGTCGCTTCGCCGCGCTCGTTGCGTTCGACCTCGACCAGTCCACCGCCTTGAGTGCCTACCCATAATCGACCGCGGAGGTCCTCGACCATCACCGTGATCGAATCATGACTGAGGCTGGTCGGGTCATCCGGATTGCGGCTGTAGCGCAGCAGCCGGCGACGCAGCGGATCGTAGCGATAAAGGCCATTCGGCATGCCGGCGAACCAGTAGTAGCCGTCGCGGCTGCGCAGGATCTGGTTGACCCGGCCGAGCACCTGTTGCACCGGCGAGTCGGCACTGAGCGCCAAGGGCGCGAAGCCATCGCAATCGCGACAGCGCACGGCCAGGCCCAGATCGGAAAAGCCGACCCAGAGGTTCTGCTCCGGGTCTTCGTACAGGCCAACGACGCCATTGCTGGGCAGGCTGCCGGGGCGATCCGGATCGCGCTGGAAGCGTTCGAATCGCCCGTCAGCGCCGAGCCTCGCCAGTCCGCCGCTGCCGGTGCCGACCCAGAGGCTACCGTCCTGGCGCCGCAGCAGAGCCTCGACGCGGTCGTCCGGCAGACTGGATGGATCAGCCGGATCATGCCGATAGCGCGCCAGCACGCCATTTCGCGGGTCGAAATGGACCAGCCCGCCCTGTTCCAGCACGCCCAGCCAGAGCGTGCCATCGGCTTCCGGCAGCAGCGCTCTGATCGGATTGGCCGGCAGGCTCTGCGGTACATCGGCGAAGCGTCGATACAGATGCACGGCCTCGCTGTCAGGTCGGTAGATGCCCACCCCGGCAGTCCAGCTGCCGACCCAGATCAAGCCCTCGCGATCTTCCAGCATGGCCGGCAGGCGGTTGGCCGGCAGGCTGGTCTCGCTGTCCGAATCGTGCCGTGCATGCAGTACCTCGCCGCTGGCCGGATCAAACCGGGTCAGACCCGCCTCGCTGCCGACCCAGACCCGATTGCGCCGGTCGACCAGCAGACTGCGCACCTGCGGGCTGGTCAGCTCGACCGGCGGGGTGGTCACTCGTGGGCCATCGTCACTGTCCTGCAGCACCCGTATGCCCTCGTTCAGCAGACCCAGCCAGAGTCGGCCGTCGGCACCGAAATCCAGCGCCGAGATCGATACCGGGTCCATGCCATCAAGATCCAGCTGCTGCGGCGCGTCGATCTGGTCCGGCCACAGCCAGAGCCCATCGCGGGTGCCGATGGCCAGTCGGCCGGCATGCCAGCGCAGCGCCCGGATCGCGCGCAAGGACGCCGGTTTGGCAATGATCTGCGCCTCCCCGGAGGCCAGTTCCAGCCGTAGCAGGCCAACGCCATCGAGCGCCGCGAACAGGCTCTGGTCGCTGGCCGCGAGCGCCGAGACCATCTGCGACGGTGCCAGCAGGTCCGATGCAACCTGGACAAAACGACCGCTTCGGCCGTCGTGGCGCTGCAGTCCACCGGCCTGGGTACCGACCCACAGATCCTCTCCGACGTTCAGCAGGGCCAGGATGTGGTTGTCGCTGATGCCGGAGCCATCGTCGCGCCGATAGACTTCCGAGCGAGCGCCGTCGAAGCGGTTCAGGCCATCCTGGGTGCCGATCCAGACAAAGCCCAGTGGATCCTGCGCCAGTGCGCGCGCGGTGCTTTGCGACAGGCCGTTGCGCTCGTCAAGCTGACGGAAGTGCAGCACTTCGGCGATCGTCAATGGGACGCTGCTGGTTGCCTGCTGATCAATCGGCGCCGCTGCCTTGGCGACCGCGCCGTTGGCCCCAAGCGCGGCAGCGCAGACCACGGCCACGATCATCAGCGGCCACAGGCGCAGTCGAAGCGCACTCATTCCGGCTCCCTCGTCAACGCCGGCCGGTTGTCCTCCGAGGCCTCCAGCGGCAGCAGCAGGATGAAGGTCGAACCCTCCCCCGGTGCGCTTTCGCATTGCACGCTGCCGCCCAGCAGTTCGGTGCACAGCTTGTAGACGATGTGCAGTCCCAGCCCACTGCCACCCTGTTCGCGGCGGGTCGTGAAGAACGGCTCGAAGACATGTCGACTGATGCCCTCGTCCATGCCGCAGCCATCGTCGATGACCCGCAACTCCAACTGACCGGCTTCTGCCCGGGCGACAATCCGCACCACGCCTCCAGCCCCCTGCGGGTAGGCGTGGGTGATCGCATTGAGAACCAGATTGGCGATGATCTGATACAGCGCACCAGGATAGGTATCGAGAACTACACCGTCGGGACAGTCGATCCGCACCTCGACCATGCGGTGCTTGAGCGAAGGTTTGAGTGACAGCAGGATCTCGTCCAGATAGCGCGCCAGGTCGATCCGTCGGCGCTGCTCGCTGGCCTGGTCTACCGCCACCTGCTTGAAGCTGCGCACCAGCGTGCTGGCTCGCTCCAGATTGTCACTGATCAGAAGCGTGCTTTGTTCGGCGACCTGGACGAACTGCTCCAGCTGCGAGCGGCGCAACTGACCGCTGTCCAGACTCCGCCGCAAGGCACGCATTTCGTCGCGCAGATGGGACGCCGCGGTCACCCCGATCCCGACCGGCGTGTTGATGTCATGCGCAACGCCAGCCACCAGGTTGCCCAGTGCGGCCATCTTCTCGGCATCGATCAGCTGCTCCTGCGTCTGCTTGAGCCGCTCCAGTGTGCTGCGAAGCTCGTCAACGGTGCTTTCCAGCGTGGCGGTGCGTTCACGAACGCGCGCCTCCAGGTCTTCGTTGAGCGAGTTCAGCTTGGCCTCGACCGCCTTCAGATGACTGATGTCGCGGTTGGTGCCGACCATACGCAGCGCCTTGCCCTGAGCGTCGCGGGCCACCGCCCTGCCCCGTCCCAGTACCCATACCCAGCCGCCGTTGACCGAGGGCAGCCGGAAGCTCGCCTCGAAGATCGGAGTCTGACCCAGGATGTGGCTTCGGAGCGCATCGCGGAACGCGGGTCGGTCATCGATGTGGGCCAGCTTGAGGTACTCGACCTGGTCCGGGAAACTCAGATCCGGTGGCAGCTTGACCTGCTGCAGCGCGTTCTCGCGGTGAACCCGGTTGGCCACCACGTCCAGATCCCACAGCTCATCGCCGCTACCCCACAGCGCCATCCGCAGACGTGCCTGGCCTTCGCGTAGTGCATCTTCCTGCGCACGCACGTCGGTAATGTCGAAGGTGGTCCCGACCAGCCGCGTCGGGCGACCCTGAGCATCGCGCTCAAGCAGCTTGCCGCGGGTCAACATCCAGCGCCATCGGTCAAGGTCATCGAGGGTCCGGTAACTGACCTGCAAGTACTCGCTTTCCCCGCTCAGACAGCGCTTGAGGCCCTCATCAAAGGCCTGCCGATCCTCCTTGTGGACAAAGGGAGCAAGCTCATGCAGGGTCTGCCCTGCACCGACCGCATCGACTTTCAGGTTGGGCAGACGGTTCTCGCGCCGGATCCGACCGGTCAGCAGATTGCAGTCCCACAGCTCGCCCTGGCTGCCCCAAAGGGACTGCTTGAGCAAGGCCTCGCTCCGCGCCAGCGCCGCCGATGCCGAGCGGCGCGCGATCCAGTTCCTGCGAGTGAGCCAGGCCAGCAAGGCCAGCAGGACCAGGCCGACAAGAAGATAGGCGATCGAGGCCTTTGTGCTGCGCCAGATCGGCGGGTGTACGGTCAGGTCGATCAGACGTTCCTCACCCCACTCCTCATCGCCCTCCAGCCGCGCGCGCAGGCGCAGCTGGTAGTCACCTGCGCCTAGCCGGCTGAAACTGACCTGGCGACGCTGACCGGGCAGTTCCGACCAGTCCTCATCAAGCGGGTCCAGTCTGTAGCCGTAGCGTACCGGCGCGGCGGTCAACAGCGGCAGCGAACCGAGCTCCAGATTGAGCAAGGACTGCGGATGGTGCAGTTCGATAGCGTCGGCAAAGGCGACCTCGGCCGGTCCGCTCTTGTGCGCGCTGGCATGGGGCAGATGATCGATGTAGGCAGCCACGATCCGCGCCTGCGGCGGCGGCTGCCCGAGCAAGACTTCGTCGGGACGAAACACGGTCAGACCAGCGACGCCGCCGAACAGGAACTGGCCGGAGCGGGCGCGCAGGGCCGAGCCGACGAAATAGTCCTCACCTCGGCCCAGACTGAAGGGTCGCCAGGCCTGGACCCGGCGCTGCTCGGGCTGCACCCGTGCCAGTCCGGCCGTGGTGCTGACCCACAGCGCACCGACCGGATCTTCGAGGATCGCGCCGATTGCGTCCGAAGGCAGACCGTCATGACTGGCCAGACCGGCGAAGTGTACAAAGTCGCCCCTTGCGTCGCGCTCCAGCAACTGCAGCCCGAAACCCTGCGTCCCGACCCACAGGCGTCCGCCCCGGTCTTCCAGCAGATCGGTGGCGGAGAACACCACCTCTCCCTCGGTGGTGCTCAGGGTGTAGCGCTCGACCCGGCCGGTGGCGGGATCCAGCCGATTGACTCCGCCCCGGCGAAGCGCGAGCCAGAGGCTGCCATCGCGCGTCTGGTGGATCGCGTTGACGCTGTCGCTGGCGATCGAGCCTGGATCCCCGTCGCGCTGCCGGTAGTGTCGAAACTCATCGCAGCCGGAGCACAGCGCGCTCAGACCGCTGCTTAGCGTCCCGATCCAGAGCGTGCCCTGGCGGTCCAGATAAAGGCTCTGGATGGATCGCCCGGCCGGTCCGGCCTGCGGTGCATCCGGCCGGTCCGGATAGTGCGTCTCGCTGCCATCGGCATCGATCCGGACCAGACCTGCGTTGCTGGTGCCGACCCACAAGTGCTCGCCATCGGCCAGCAGGCTCATGCTCAGTGCGTTGGCCAGTTCCGGGGCCTGGAAGCGGTGGCGTGACTGGAAGCCCCTTTCCAGATCGTAGCGGACCAGTCCGCCGCCATCGATCAACGCCAGCCAGAAGCTGCCGTCAGCCGCTTCGGCGATGGCAGCCACCGCGCGCGAAGGCAGTCCAGCCGAGCCGGTCCCGGCACCGGCTCGCGCATAGCGCTCGTCTTGCGGCGCATGCACACCAACGCCGCCGGTCCAGCTGCCGACCCAGATTCGTCGATCGCGATCTTCCAGCAGTGCGGTGATCTGTGTTCCCGGTAGTCCGTCTACCTGACCGGGCCGATGCTGCCAGCAGGTCGCCCGGCTCGCCCCGGGATCGAGCCGACACAGCCCGCCGAAGTGACCGATCCACAGACGCCCGCCGCTGTCGATCATCAGTCGCATCACTTCGTTGTCGACCAGACCCGCGCTGGCACGCGTCAGTCGCTGCCGCAACTGTCCTTTTGCATCCAGCCCGAGCAGGCCGTCGCCACGGGTGCCCAGCCACAGCTGATCGATACCGGCATCGACCACCGCCGCGATCGATGCGGTGGAGTCGGGTGGCAACTGGTACAGCTGCTCGGCCGCGTCGGCATCCGCCCGCCAGCGCCACAGGGCATCGTCGGCGACGATCAGCAGGCCATGATTGGGACTGTCTGTCAGCACCCGCAGGCGCCGCTCATAGGGAATGTCGAACGGCGGCGGTTCGAACCGCCCGGTCAGTCGATCCAGTCGCTGGACGCCATCCTGGCTCGATACCCAGAGCTGCCCCTGGCGGTCGAACAGCAAGGCGGTGATGGCGTCCTGGCGCAGTCCGGCGGCACGACCGCGTTCGCCGCTGTAGCGAGTGAGCGCCAGGGTGCGCAGATCCAGCCTGCTCAAGCCGCGCGACGGCGAAGCCACCCACAGCACGTCATCGGCAACAGCGAGTGCCTGGACGTAGCTGTCTGCCAACGAGCCGGGATCGAGACCATCGTGGCGCATGACCCGAAACTCGTGACCGTCGAACCTGGCCAGACCATCCTGAGTGCCCAGCCAGATGAAACCAGCGCTGTCCTGGACCAGGGCCGAAACGGAGGACTGCGGCAGGCCACGGGCCTCATCGAAGACCCGAAAGCGAACCCGATCCACCCCCTGCGCCAGCGCCCACGAGCCCACCAGCAGCAGGCAGATGCCGATCAGGATGCTCCGTCGCGATCCACACCAGGCCATCTTCCCCCCGCATTCAGGCCAGTCTGCATCTTGCCACCGATGGGGCGGTCAGCGCGATGGTGACGGGAGCTGGGTGGGATTCGAGCTGGCGTGGTTCAGGCGCAAGGAATCGACAAGTTGGGAGTCGGGAGTGCGCACCGGCTACAGGTTTGCTTTTGCTGTTGGCAGCACGGTATGACTGCTTCCAACGCACGAGGTCACCGGAACATCCTGCCGACTACGTTCGGCTGCTGCGTCTGCTCTGGCTCTTGAGTCTGCTTGGCCGTCGCCCTTGCTCTTACTCCCAACTCCCAACCAGAAACCATCGATCCCATTGCTGCATCAGTTTGAATCGCACCCCCAGAACCGGGTGCGATTCAAACTGATGTTTCGGAGGGCCTGGTGGTTGCAGGGCCCAGAGCCCAGGGCCCAGGGCCCAGCAAGGTCAAGAGCCGACTTGAGGCCAGTCAAGACACGATGGCAGCGCGAAAGATTCCCAGCTCGCCTCATGTTCGCTCCGGACTGGGCCCTGTGCTCTGAGCCCTGGGCCCTCAGTCAAGGTAGCTTCCTCAAAACATCAGTTTGAATCTCACCCCCCAGAACCATGCATCGCGCTCTTCATCCTCGAACCAGCCATAATCAACGCCTTGACCAGCAAGGAGCGCCGCCATGACCAACGTCTACATCGCCGCCGCCCGCCGCACCCCGATCGGCTCCTTCCAGGGGGCGTTCAATGGGGTGCCGAGCACGCAGCTGGGCAGCGACGCCATCCGCGCCGCCGTGCATGACTCGGGCGTGCCGGTCGAACAGATTTCCGAAGTGCTGATGGGTTGCGTCCTGCCCGCCGGCCTGGGTCAGGCGCCGGCACGGCAGGCTGCGCTGGGGGCCGGATTGCTCGAAGCCACCGGCTGCACGACCCTGAACAAGGTCTGCGGTTCGGGCATGAAGGCGGTCATGCTCGGCGCCGATCTGATTCATGCCGGCTCGGCCAGCGTGGTCGTGGCCGGTGGCATGGAGAGCATGTCCAACGCCCCGTATCTGTTGCCGGGCGCGCGCAACGGCTATCGGATGGGTGATCAGAAGCTCGTCGATCACATGATGTATGACGGGCTGGTCAATCCCTATGACGGACAGGCGATGGGCGTGTTCGGCGAGCTGTGCGTGGAAAAGTACAACTTCAGTCGCCAGGAGCAGGACGACTTTGCCGCCGAAAGCGTGCGCCGAGCCCAGGCCGCCGATGCTGAAGGACGTTTCGCAGCCGAACTGGTCGCGGTCACGGTCAAGGGTCGCAAGGGCGATCAGGTCGTCGACAAGGACGAAGAGCCCGGCCGCATCGACATTGGCCGGATTCCCGAGCTGCGACCGGCCTTCAAGCGCGATGGTGGCACGATCACCGCGGCAAGCTCATCGAAGATCTCCGACGGCGCCGCGGCGTTGGTGCTGGTGGGCGCCGATCAGGCCCGCTTGCTGGGCATTCGACCGCTGGCACGAATCGTCGCTCACGCCACCCGCGCACAGGCTCCGGCCTGGTTCACCACCGCGCCGGTCAGCGCGCTGGCCGCGGTACTGGAAAAGGCCGGCTGGCAGGTCGATGACGTCGATTTGTACGAGGTCAACGAAGCCTTTGCGGTGGTCGCAATGGCGCCGATGCGCGAACTGGGCATTCGCCATGACCGTCTCAACGTCAACGGCGGCGCTTGCGCGCTGGGTCACCCGATCGGTGCCTCCGGCGCACGCATCGTCGTGACCCTGCTGCATGCCCTGGCCCAGCGTGGTCTCAAGCGCGGGGTGGCCTCTCTGTGCATCGGGGGCGGCGAAGCCACTGCCGTTGCAGTGGAGTTGATCTGAACGCTCACCCTGATGCGTTTCCCGTTGCTGCTCGTCGTGCTGCTACTGGAGACTCTGCTAGTTCCTTTCGGCGCCGATCGCGGTCTCCTGCTGCTGACGCTGCTGTGCCTGTGTGTCGTATTGGTCGGATTCACCGTGGCCATCGCGGTCGCTCGGCGGGATATCGGGTTCATTGACCAGCCCGACGCGCACAAACGAAAGGGGCGCCCGCAGGCGCCCCAATCGTGACCACTGTGAGTCAGGCGGCGGACCGCCTGACCCACACTGCAGGTCGCTTACCAGCCGAAACCGAAGCCCAGACCAGCCTGCGCCTCATCACTGGTGAAGGAACCACCGAAGGTGAAGGTCATGTTGTCGTTGAAGGCACGCTGATAACCAATTGCCAGCGCACTCTCACCTCCAGCGAAGCCGGCACCGATGGCGAGCCGATTGTCCTGGGTCAGACCGGAGGCGCTGCCGACCATCGTCGTCATCGCTGCACCCAGCGCCGCGATTTCGTCGATGCGCTGGTTGGTTTCGCTGAAGCGACGGTTGATGGTGTTCTGCAGGAAGTCGATCTCACCCCGGAACTGGCCAAAGTTGACCGCGTCGGTGGCCTGACTGCCGGCCGCCACGTTGGTGATCTGGCGGAGGTTGCCAGCCGAACCCACCGATACGGTGCTGGCCCGATCGGCAACCGAGTTGTTGCCGATGGCGACGCTGTTCTCAGCGGTGGCCGACGCGTTGGCACCCACCGCAACGCTGTTGCCGCCACTGGCTGTTGCCGCGCGACCCACAGCGGTGGAGGAATTGCCGCTGGCGTTGGCACGATTGCCGTGCGAAGTGGCAAGGTTGCCGGTGGCGGAAGACTGCCAGCCGCTGGCCGTTGCGCCGACGCCGGAGGCGACCGACTGGGTACCGACGGCCTGAGAGTGGAAGCCGGTCGCCTGCGCGTCCTGTCCAACGGCCAGTGCATCCTCGTCTGACGCAACCGCACCCTGGCCCAGCGCACTGCTGTTCTCGGCGCTGGCCACAGCACCCTGACCAACCGCCGTGCTGTTGGCACCGGTGGCTTGCGCGGCGCGGCCATTGGCGGTGCTGTTGTCACCGCTCGCGTTGGCGTTGTTGCCGGTAGCCGTCGCCAGCAGGCCGGTGGCCGAGGACTGCCAGCCCACGGCGGTAGCGCCACGACCTGAAGCATCGGAAAGTGCGCCGATGGCGGTGGCATGGAAGCCGGTCGCCGAAGCGGCCTGACCCACGGCAACCGACTCCTCATCGCTGGCGACCGCGCCCTGACCGAGCGCGGTGGTGCGCACACCGGTCGCCTGCGCGCCCTGACCCAGAGCGGTGCTGTCGCTACCACTGGCAACCGAATTATGACCCACCGCGGTGGTGTTGGTGCCGGTGGCCTGGGCCGCGCGACCGTTGGCGGTGCTGTTGTCACCACTTGCCACGGCGGTGTTGCCGGTGGCGGTGGACAGATTGCCACTAGCGACCGACTGCCAGCCCAGCGCGGTGGAGCCTCGCCCGCTCGACACGGCCTGGGCACCTACCGCCGTGGAATGGAAGCCGCTGGCGATGGCGGTCTGACCGATCGCCACCGCATCTTCGTCACTGGCGACCGAGCTCTCGCCCACCGCCGTGCTGTTGGCGCCCGAAGCTGTCGCACCACGTCCGTTCGCCGTGCTGTTGGCACCGCTGGCTACGGCACTGTTGCCGGTGGCGGTCGACAGGTCGCCGGAAGCGTTCGCACGCCAGCCTACCGCGGTGCCGCCACGGCCTGCAGCGACCGACTGCGTGCCCAGCGCCGTGGCATGGAAGCCGGCGGCATTGGCCAGGTGACCGAAGGCCGCGGAATCTTCATCCGGTGCGCGCGAGGCAACACCGACTGCGGTACTGTTGGCACCGGTCGCCTGCGATCCTGCACCACAGGCCAGCGCGTTGGTGCCCGGCGCCGAACTGCCGAGCAAAGGCTCACAGCGATCTCCGGCAAAAGCGGAAGTTGAGCCCAGTGCCAGGGCCAGGGCGGCAATCAACGGGGTACGACGGATCACGAGTGCATTCATTCTTCATTACTCCACAGGGATGGTAGTACGCAAAGACGCCAACCCGGCGCCAGAGCCGGATTGCCAGAGCGATCTGAAGGCAGGGCCACAGCAACTAAACGCAAAAGCGCCGAGCGCCGGGTCATCATGCATCCGACAGTCGATGTTGCCAGCACCTGCCTCGGCCAACTCAGTGCGCGACATGCTACGCGAAAGTTGTTCAGGTTCAAGCCACCTATGTCAGCATTTGACGCTGCACGTCACTGCTACGCTCGGAGAGTCCACATCAGATGCACGCGCAGCGGCTGAATTGCCAACGCCATCTCGAAGGTCGCTGCCGCTCCTGTCAGCTGATCATGGTCGATCACTCAGGGCAATTGGCTCACAAGCAGAGACAGCTCACGCAAGCGCTGGCTGATCTGCCCGGAGCCACCACGGCACAAGTGCTCGCCGCGATCCCGAGCGCGCTGGGCGGCTATCGCAACAAGGCCAAGATGGCCGTCAGCGGCAAGCCGGGGCGGCTCTGCCTGGGGCTCCATCAGCTCGGTCAGGCGGGTGTTGATCTGGTCGGCTGTCCGCTCTACCCGCTCACCATGCAGCGCGCGCTGGAGCGGTTGCGGGGACTGTTCGACGCACTCGGCATTCCCCCCTACGACATCGAGCGGCGCGACGGCGAGCTGAAGTTCCTGCTGCTGACCCAGGCCTGGCCGGACGAGGCACTGCAATTGCGGATCGTGCTGCGATCCAAGCTCTGGTTGAAGCGCATTGTCGACGCGCTGCAAAGCTGGCAGGAATCGCTGCCGTCGCTGCAGGTGATCTCGGTCAACCTGCAGCCCAAGCCGATGGCGGTGCTGGAAGGTGACGAGGAAATCGTCTTGACCGAGCAACGCTGGATGAGCATCCCGATCAACCGTTTTCGGCTCCAGTTCGGCGTGCGCAGTTTTCTCCAGACCAATCCGATGGTCGCCGCCAGACTCTATGCGCAGGTTGCCGAGTGGGTCACCGAGTTGGCACCGCAACGGGTCTGGGACCTGTATTGCGGCATTGGGGGTTTCGCCTTCCACGCCGCACTTTCAGGCACCTCGGTACTGGGTATCGAACGCAGTGCCGAGGCAATCGAGGCGGCGCAGGAAAGTCTACGTCGCAACCCGATGGCCAGCGACGATGCGCCGAGCCTCGGGCCCCTGCGCTTTCGCAGCGCCGATGCCGACAGCGTGCTTGCGCTGGACGAGCGGCCCGATCTGGTCATCGTCAATCCGCCGCGCCGCGGTCTCGGGCCCGAACTGTGCCGCTTCCTCAACGATTCGGACTGCCGCTGGCTGGTCTATTCCAGTTGCCAGCTCGACAGCCTGCGCCGTGATCTGACCCTGCTGCCCGCCTTCGAACTGCGCCGCTGGCAGCTGTACGACATGTTTCCGCACACACCGCACTTCGAGACGCTGGTGTTGCTGGAGCGGCGCGATCTGGGTCGTGCGCAGTCGTTGGTTGGATGTTGAGAGTTGGGAGTTGGGAGTCGGGAGTCGGGAGTCGGGACCGTGA
>DAIMJK010000016.1:0-1699 GCA_036722245.1 Lysobacterales bacterium | reverse complement strand
TAGCCGTTGCTGCGAACGCCCAACTCCCGTCTTCAAACCGCAGCCCCCACTTGCACCGCCGACCACCTTGGGCGATGTTTGCGCACCCAGTATCGCCCGGCCCCGAATGAACAGCACAGCGCCCACTTGCACCTTGCAGGACGCCATCGCGATGGGCGCCCGGCGCATGCTGCGTGCAGGGGTATGCATTGGTCACGATGCCGACAATGCGATCGACGAGGCGCGCGGGCTGGTCATGCATGCGCTGCACCTGCCAGCGGACCTGCCCGCCCACTTTGCCGAGGCCGCGCTACTGCCTTCGGAAATATCGCGGATTGAAGCCCTGTTCGAACGCCGCATCGTTGACCGGATTCCGGCTGCCTATCTGATCGGCTCGGTGCGTTTTGGTGACCTGAGATTGAAGGTCGATGCGCGCGCACTGGTGCCTCGCTCGCCGCTGCTGGAATTGATCCCGGGCGGCTTCGTCGGGCTGCCGCGACCGGCACGCATCGAACGGGTGCTGGAGCTGTGTACCGGCGGCGGCTGCCTGGCGCTGGCGATGGCCGCCGCGCAGCCGGACTGGCGTATCGCTGCGGTCGACCTGAGCGCCGACGCGCTGGCGCTGGCAGCGGAGAACTGCGCCGCGCTGGGATTGCAGGGCCGGGTCGAACTGCTGCAGTCGGACCTGTATGAGGCTGTTGCTGGACGCCGCTTTGATCTGATCGTCGCCAATCCACCCTACCTGAGTCAGGCCGAGTTCGACGGCCTGCCAGCCGAGTATGCGCATGAGCCCGCGATGGCCTTGCCGTCGGGTGCAGATGGCCTGGACCTGACTCTGCGCATTCTGTACGAGGCGCCGCACCATCTGCAGCCCGATGGCCTGCTGATCGTCGAGATCGGTCAGGCAGAACGCGCCCTGCGCCGGCTGCTGCCACAGCTGCCGCTGCTGTGGGTGGAATTCAGCGTCGGCAGCATGGGGGTGTTTGCGATCACCCGCGAGGCGCTGGTCGAGCACCTCGATGCCATCGATGCGGTGCTGGCAACACGGACGATCAATCGCTGATGCGGGTTTCGGCTACTCATGCCGGCGGCAACCAGCGCACCTGATACAGATCCAGTCGACGGTCACGCAGATTGCGCACCGTGCCGCTCTGGCGCGCCTCGCGCAGGGCAGCCAGGCTGAGATCGGCGATCGCGACGGCCTCCACATTGGGCGTGGTGTCGGCGGCGATGCCATCGCGCGCGAAGGGGAAATCGCAGGGTGTCAGGATGCAGCTCTGAGCATACTGGATGTCCATGTTGAACACCCGCGGCAGATTGCCCACATTGCCCGCCATGACCACATAGCACTGGTTCTCGATCGCCCGCGCCTGGCTGCAGTGACGCACGCGCATGTAGCCCTGCCGCTCATCGGTGCAGAAGGGCACGAACAGGATCATCGCACCCTGATCGATCAGGTGCCGAGCCAGCTCCGGGAATTCGCTGTCGTAGCAGATCAACACGCCGATCGGGCCACAGTCGGTCTGGATCACGTCGAGCTTGTCACCGCCTTCGACGGCCCACCAGTTGGCCTCACTCGGCGTCGGATGAATCTTGTCCTGGACGTGCACGCTGCCGTCGCGCAGATAGACGAAGGCTGCGTTGCGAACCGTGCCGTCGGACTGGCGCAGCGGATAGCTGCCGCCGATGATGTTGACGTTGTAGCGCACCGCCAGATCGG
>DAIMJK010000015.1:4906-18845 GCA_036722245.1 Lysobacterales bacterium | reverse complement strand
CGCCCTTCCCAGAACTTGCCGGTGCACTTGTCTTCGATGTTGGCGCGTCTGGCGAGTGCGATTGCCGCAGTCGCCTAGGCTCCTTCGCAACGACGAAGGTTCAAGGTACGTTTGCATCTTCGGGCTGACGAACGAGCCGCGCAATGACGAAGGATCAAGGTTGGAACGGACTACTCGTCTACTCCTTGCCGCCGATCTGGTATTTGCGCAGATAGCCGCGTAGCTGGTGGTAGCTCAGGCCGAGTTTTTCGGCGGCCTTGCGCTGGTTGTGGCGGCAGCTTTCCAGGGCGTCTTCGACGGCGGCGATTTCCATGCGCTTGACGCGCTCGGGCAGGGGCAAGTCCTCTTCGCCCGGTGATGGATCGCAGGGTGCGTCGTCGGCAATGGCCGGAGCGGCGTCCGACGCGTTCGCGCGCATGTGCGCGGCCAGCGGCGGGCGGTGGGGTGAGTCGAAGGGGTCCAGCGCTATTTCATTGACTGGCTCGCTCGGGTCCGGATTGCGATAAACCGCGCGCTCGACGACGTTCTTGAGTTCGCGGATGTTGCCTGGCCACCGGTGGCCATGGAGCAACTCGACGGCGGCTGGACTGAAGCCGGGAAAGCACTCGTGGCCTAGTTCGGAGGCCATCCGGTTGGCGAAGTGCTCGGCCAGCAGCAGGATGTCCTCGCGCCTGGCGCGCAGTGGCGGCAGCGTGATGACATCGAAGGCGAGCCGGTCGAGCAGGTCCTCGCGGAAGCGGCCGGCACGGGCCAGTGCCGGCAGATCGACATTGGCGGCGGCGATCAGGCGCACATCCACGCGTACTGTTTCGCGTCCGCCGACGCGTTCGAACTCGCCGTACTCGATCACTCGCAGGACTTTTTCCTGCACCCGCAGCGAACTGCTCGCCAACTCGTCCAGGAACAGGCTGCCTTCCTGGGCCAGTTCGAAGCGGCCGATATGGCGTCGGCTGGCGCCGGTGAAGGCACCGGCCTCGTGACCGAACAACTCGGTTTCCAGTAGCGTTTCGGCCAGGGCGGCGCAGTTGAGCTTGACCAGCGGTCGATCCCAGCGGCGCGAAAGATAGTGCAATCTGGCCGCGACCAGTTCCTTGCCGGTGCCGCGTTCGCCGATCACCAGCGCCGGGCGATTGAGCTGGGCCAGCTTCGAGACCTGGTCCAGCACCTCGGTGAAGCAGGCCGATTCGCCGATCAGGCCATAGCCTTCGGGGGCGTTTGCCTGGCGGTCAGTCACGTGGGCGAACCCGGGTGGTCAGGGTTGTGGGCTGAGGGCTGAGAGGCTAGGGCCCAGGGCTCAGGGCCCAGGGCCCAGAAGAGCCTCGGGAACCGGCTGCGGCGCTGAAATCGCTGCGCGAGCTTCATTCGGCCCTCGGACTTGCGGCGCTGCGTACGCCATCTGGCAGGGCGACGGGGCGGCCGGTCGTTGGGGACACCCAGACCAGCACGGTGACGCCATCGGCATACAGGGTCTGGGTGTCCAGGCTTTCGATTCGGTGGCCGATGGCGAGCGAGCTGTTGCCTACGCGCACTGTGCTCAATCGCACCCGCAGACTGGCCGGGTAGTTGATCGGTTGTTTGAAGGAGGTCTCGATCCGCGCCACCACCGGCTCGGCCGTGGTGGTGCGCCAGGGCTCGGGCAGGGTCCGGAACCAGCGCAGCCGGGCTTCTTCCAGAAAGGTCAGGTAGCTGGCGTTGTTGACGTGATCGTAGGCATCCAGATCACGCCAGCGCACCTCCAGTTCGTGTTCGATCAGGACCACACGCGCAGACACAAGGCGATCAGCGGGCCCCAGAACAAGCCCAGCGCGAGCTGGGACAGGCCGTTGAGCGAAAGGACAAAGCGCATGTCGCCGGGGGCACGGTACTGGATTTCCTCGACCGGTGCATCGAAGTACATGACCTTGATCACGCGCAGGTAGTAGTAGGCGCCAACCACCGCCATCACCGCGGCGACGATGACCAGCCACAGGTAGCCTGCGGCCAGTGCGTTCTGCAGCACCAGCAGTTTGGCGAAGAAGCCGACCATCGGCGGCACGCCGGCGAGCGAGGCCATCAGCAGCAGCATGATGAAGGCCAGCCACGGATGGCGCTGGTTCAGACCGCGGTAGTCGTCGATCTCGGCCGCTTCGAAGCCCTGCCGGGACAGGGCGATGATCACGCCGAAGGCACCGGCAGTCATCAATGCGTAGGTGAGGGTGTAGAAGCTGGCCGCTGCATAACCTTCGCCGCTGCCACCGAGCAGGGCCAGGAAGATGAAGCCGACGTGAGAGATGGTCGAATAGGCCAGCATGCGCTTGAGGTTGGTCTGCGCAATGGCGGCCAGGTTGCCCAGTACCAGCGACAGCAATGCCAGCAGCGAGAGCATCTGCGACCAGTCCGTGGCCAGCGAGGGCATCGCCGATTGCAGCAGCCGGAAGGCCATCCCGACCGCGGCGATCTTGGGGGCGCTGGCAATGAACATCGTGACCGCGGTCGGCGCGCCGTGGTAGACGTCCGGGATCCACATGTGGAACGGCACCGCGCCGAACTTGAAGGCCAGGCCGATGACGACGAAGGTCAGCGCGAAGGCGAGCAGGGCGGTACTTTCCTGCTCGGCCAGCGCGGCCGCGATGCCATCGATCTGCAGCGTGCCGGACAGCCCGTAGAGCATCGACATGCCGTACAGCAGCAGACCCGAGGCGATCGCACCGAGGACGAAGTATTTCATTGCCGATTCGGCCCCGACCGGCGAATCGCGATCGAGCGCGACCAGCGCATAGCTCGACAGCGCCAGCAACTCCAGTCCCAGGTACAGCATGATCAGATTGTCGCTGGCCACCAGCAGGAACATGCCGAGCACGGCGAACAGGAACAGCAGATAGAACTCACCGACAAACAGCTTGTGGGTGCGCAGGCTGAACTTGGCATAGACCAGCACGATGCCGCTGATCAGCAGGATGAACAGTTTCATCAGATCACCCATGCCGTCGCGCACCATCAGGCCACTGAGCGCGCTGACGCTCTCGCCCGGGCTGAAATCGCGCAGCACCGCGACCGCGGTCAGGACCAGGCCACCGAGGCTGATCGCGTGCAGCACGCCGCGACGGCGCTCATCGATCCACAAATCGGCGAGCATCACGATCACGATCGTCGCCAGCAGCAGCAGCTCTGGCAGGATCGGCGCGAGATCGGAGAAGGATTGGATCATGGGTTTGAACCTGGCATTCGATCAGGGCTGAAGGACAAGGCCATCGACCGCATCGGCCGGCAGCTTGCTCACGGTGATTTGCTTGACCAGTTGCTCCACGCTCGGCTGCATCACATCGACCAGCGGTTTGGGATACAGGCCCAGCGCGAGCACGAACACGGCCAGCGTGCCGAGGACGAAGCTTTCGCGCCGGTCGATATCGGTCAGGGCGCGGACGTTGTCGTTGGCGATCTCACCGAAAATCACCCGCTTGACCAGCCACAGCGTGTAGGCGGCTCCGAGAATCAGCGTCAGGGCGGCGGCTGCGGCGACCCAGCCATTGGCCTGGAAGGTCGCAAGGATGACCATGAACTCGCCGACGAAACCCGAGGTCCCAGGCAGACCGCTGTTGGCCATCGCGAAGAAGACCATCAGCGCGGCGAATACCGGCATCGTGTTGACCACACCGCCGTAGTCGCCGATCTGGCGGCTGTGGACGCGGTCGTAGAGCACGCCGACGCAGGCAAACAGCGCGGCCGAGATAAAGCCGTGCGAGATCATCTGGATCATCGCGCCCTGGACCGCCAGTTCGGCCGCGGTCACGGTGCTGGCTTCCATCGCCAAAGCAATGCAGACGAACAAACCGAGAGTCACGAAGCCCATGTGCGAGATCGACGAATAGGCGATCAGCTTCTTCATGTCTTCCTGCACCAGCGCGACGAAGCCGATGTAGACCACCGCGATCAGCGACAGCGCAACCATCAGCCAGGCCAGGTCGGCACTGGCGTCCGGCGCGATCGGCAGCGAGAAACGAACGAAGCCGTAGCCGCCGATCTTCAGCATGATCGCCGCCAGCACCATCGAGCCACCGGTCGGTGCCTCGACGTGGGCGTCCGGCAGCCAGGTGTGCACCGGCCACATCGGCACCTTCACCGCAAAGGCGACCAGGAAGGCGAAGAACAGCCAGACCTGGACGTTGAAGGCCAGCGGCATCGCCTGGAAATGACTGATCGCAAAGCTGGGCTCGCCCAGCGCGGCACTCTGCAGGTACAGGTAGATCAGCCCGACCAGCATGAAGATCGAGCCGAGGAAGGTGTAGAGGAAGAACTTGAGCGTCGCGTAGACCCGCCTGGGGCCGCCCCAGATACCGATGATCAGGAACATCGGAATCAGCATGGCCTCGAAGAAGACGTAGAACAGGATCGCATCGGTGGCGCAGAACACGCCGATCATCAGGCCTTCGAGGATCAGCATCGCACCGAAATGCTGCGCTACCTTCTTGTCGATGACGACCCAGGCCGACACCAGCACCAGGACCGTGATCAACGCCGTCAGGATCACCAGCGGCATCGAGAAGCCGTCCACGCCCAGGCCGTAGACGATCTGGTAGGCCGGCACCCACGGCATGCTCTCGACGAACTGCAGCGCCGCGCTACTGCTGTCAAAACCGCTCCACAGCGGGATGCACAAGGCCAGCGTGATGAGGCTGGTGGCCAGCGCGACCCAGCGCGCCAGGGCACGCCGCGTATCACCGCAGGCGATCGTCAGCGCGCCGCCCAGGATGGGCAGCCAGATCAGCAGACTGAGCAGATGGGCGGTCATAGGGCAGTCGTTGGAAGTGAACGAATAATGGTCATCATGGCGTGCGTTCCTAGCGCCCGAAGGCGAAGGCGGCCAGCACCACGATCAAGCCGAGGATCATGACGAAGGCGTAGTGGTAGAGCAGACCCGACTGGACCCGGCGCACGACCAGCGCGAAGCGGCCGATGCTGTTGGCCGAGCCATTGACGATCATGCCGTCGATCAGGCCCTGATCGGTCCAGCGCCACAGGAATCGGCCCAGCCCGACACTGCCGTCTGCAAACAGCCGCTGATAGAGCGCATCGAAGCCGTACTTCTGGTCGAGGATGCTCCACAGCACGATCAGGCGCTGCTTGATCCGGCCCGGCAGTTCCGGCCGGAACAGGTACAGCCAGGTCGCCAGCGCAAAGCCCAGCACCAGCAGCGCAAAGGGCGCGGTGACGAAGCCATGCAGGGCGAAGGCGACGGCGCCATCGAAATGGGTCGCCAGGGTCGCCACCACGTTGTTCTCCGGCCGCACTTCGATCGCACCGGCGAAGAAGTCGCCGAAGACTACCGGCGCCACGGCCAGCGCGCCGATGATCAGCGAGGGAATCGCCAGCGCCATCAGCGGCACGGTCACGACCCAGCCCGGTTCCTTCGGGGGATGCTCGGCATCGACGTGGTGGTGATGCGCGTCGTCGTGCGCCTCGTCGCCGTCCGCGTCATGCTCATGCGTGTCGTGCTCGTGCGCCGGCGCTTCGGCCCAGCGTGCCTTGCCGTGGAAGGCCAGATAAAGCAGGCGGAAGGAGTAGAAGGCGGTCACGAACACGCCGATCAGCACGCAGACATAGGCGAAGCCGGCGCCGGCGCGCTCGCTGTGCCGCGCTGCCTCGATGATCAGGTCCTTGGAATAGAAGCCGGAGAAGAACGGCGTGCCGACCAGGGCCAGGGTGCCGATCCAGGCGGTGATCCAGGTGATCGGGGTGAACTTGCGCAGGCCACCCATCTTGCGCAGGTCCTGCTCATGGTGCATCGCCATGATCACCGCGCCGGCGCCCAGGAACAGCAGCGCCTTGAAGAAGGCGTGGGTGGCGAGGTGGAAGATCGCGACCGAATAGGCACTCACGCCCAGCGCCACCGTCATGTAGCCGAGCTGGGACAGGGTCGAATAGGCGATGACCCGCTTGATGTCGTTCTGGACGATGCCGATCAGGCCCATCGACAGCGCGGTGATCGCGCCGATGATCATGACCACCGTCAGCGCGGTGTCGGAGAACTCGAACAGCGGTGACATCCGCGCGACCATGAAGATACCGGCGGTGACCATGGTCGCGGCGTGGATCAGGGCCGAGATCGGGGTCGGGCCTTCCATCGAGTCGGGCAGCCAGACGTGCAGCGGCACCTGCGCGCTCTTGCCCATCGCACCGACAAAGAGCAGCAGACAGATCGCCGTCGCCGCCTCGATCTGCAGACCGCCGAAGCCGACCTCGATGACCTGGCCGTTGAGCTCCGACGCACGCGCGAACGCGGTCGCGTAGTCGAGGGTGCCCAGGTAGGCGAGCACGCCGGCGATGCCGAGCAGGAAGCCAAAGTCACCGACGCGATTGACCAGGAAGGCCTTCAGGTTGGCGTAGATCGCGGTCGGCCGCTTGTACCAGAAGCCGATCAGCAGGTACGACACCAGACCCACCGCCTCCCAGCCAAAGAACAGCTGGGCGAAGTTGTTTGCCATCACCAGCATCAGCATCGCGAAGGTAAACAGCGCGATGTAGGCGAAGAAGCGCTGGTAGCCGGGGTCTTCGCGCATGTAGCCGATCGTGTAGATGTGCACCATCAGCGAAACAAAAGTCACCACCACCATCATCAGCGCGGTCAGCCGGTCGACCAGGAAGCCGACCTGGGCGTTCAGTTCACCGATCTGGAACCAGGTGTAGACGGTCAGGTTGACCGGATCGGCGCCATCAAGGGCGAGCAGCTTGAGGACGTAGATCGACAGCGCACAGCTGATCGCAACGCCGGCGATGGTCGCGACGTGGGCGCCGACACGACCGATCTGGCGGCCGAAGAATCCAGCCAGGATCGCACCGCCCAGAGGGGCAAGGGCGATCCACAGCAGCAGGCTCTTGGTGATCACTGTGCGCTAGCCTCGCAGGGTGTCTAGTTCGTCGACGTTGATCGTGCTCCGGTTGCGGAACAGCACGACCAGGATGGCCAGGCCGATCGCGGCCTCGGCGGCGGCGACGGTCAGGATGAAGAACACGAAGACCTGTCCGGAGACATCGTCCAGATAGCGCGAGAAGGCGATGAAGTTGGTGTTGACCGCCAGCAGCATCAGCTCGATGCACATCAGCAGCACGATCACGTTCTTGCGGTTGATGAAGATGCCCGCCACCGCGACGCAGAACAGCAACGCGCTGACGGTCAGGTAATGCGACAGAGGAATCATGCTTGCGGCGCCTTCGGTTCGCTGGGCATCTTGAGCACGCGCAGACGGTCGGACTTGCGCACCGCGACTTGCGCCTCGACGTCCTGCAGCCGCACACCTTCACGCTTGCGCAGGGTCAGGGCGAGTGCGGCAACGACGGCGACGATCAGCACCAGCGCGGCGACCTGGACCGCCATCAGGTACTTGCTGAACAGCAACTCGGCGACCTCGCGCGTGTTGCTGTGGCCGGCCGGCAGTTCGGCTGGCGCGGCGAACTGGTCAAAGCCGAAATGGCGCGCACCGAGCACCGCGATCATCTGTGCCGCCATCACCGCGGCCACCAGCAGCCCGGCCGGCAGGTAGCGGGTGAAGCCCTCGCGCAGCGGTGCGGTGTTGACGTCGAGCATCATCACCACGAACAGGAACAGCACCATCACCGCGCCGACATAGACCAGGATCAGCGCGATGCCGAGGAACTCGGCCCGCAGCAGGATCCACAGCATCGCCGCGGTGAAGAAGGTCAGCACCAGCAGCAGCGCGGCGTGGACCGGATTGCGCACGCTGATGACGCCGACGGCACTGGCCAGCAGGGTCGCGGAGAACGCGTAGAAGAAGATCAATTCAACCATGATGGTTACCGGTAAGGGGCGTCCTGGGCGCGGTCGGCGGCAATCTGCGCCTCGAAGCGATCACCGATCGCCAGCAGCTTTGCCTTGTTCACGATGTTCTCGCCACGTTGCTCGAAGTGGTACTCGTGGATGTCGGTCTCGACGATCGAGTCGACCGGGCAGGACTCTTCACAGAAGCCGCAATAGATGCACTTGAACAGGTCGATGTCATAGCGCGTCGTGCGGCGGGTGCCGTCCTCGCGCATTTCCGAATCGATCGTGATCGCCAGCGCCGGGCAGACTGCCTCGCACAGCTTGCAGGCAATGCAGCGCTCCTCGCCGTTCGGATAGCGGCGCAAGGCATGCAGACCCCGGAAACGATTGGATTTCGGCGTCTTCTCTTCCGGGTAGTTGATCGTGTACTTCGGCCGCAGCATGTAGCGGAAAGTGACCGACAGACCCTTCATCAGCTCGCGCAGCAGCAAGGAATCAAAATAGCGTACGACGGCATTCATGGCATCAGACTCCGCGCTCGAACCAGCCGGCCTGGAAGATCAGCGCGGTCACCATGATCCAGGTCATCGTGATCGGGATGAATACCTTCCAGCCCAGCCGCATGATCTGGTCGTAGCGGTAGCGCGGGAAGGTGGCACGGAACCAGAGGAAACAGAACATGAAGAAGCCGGCCTTCAGGAACAGCCAGTGCGGTCCCGAGTCACCCAGCCAGCCGCCGACCCACCCCTGGAACGGCGACAACCAACCGCCCCAGAACATCAGTGCGGTGAGGAAGGAGATCAGGATCATGTTGGCGTATTCGGCCAGGAAGAAGGTCGCGAAACCGGCGCCGGAATACTCGACGTGGAAGCCGGCGACGATTTCGCTCTCACCTTCGGCTACGTCGAAGGGGGCGCGATTGGTCTCGGCCACGCCGGAGATGAAATAGACCACGAACAGCGGGAACAGCGGCAGCCAGAACCACTCGAAGAAACCGGAATTGCCGACTTGCGCCTCGACGATCTTGCTGATGTTCAAGGTGCCGCTGGCGAGCAGCACGCCGACCAGCGCAAAGCCCATCGCGATCTCGTAGGAGACGATCTGCGCGGCCGAGCGCATCGCGCCGAGGAAGGCGTACTTGGAGTTCGAGGCCCAGCCGCCGATGATCACGCCGTAGACGCCGACCGAGGTCATCGCCAGCAGATAGAGCAGGCCGGCGTCGATGTTCGACAGCGCGCCGATAAGGCGACCATCATCAAAGGGAATCACCGCCCAGGCGGCGAAGGCCGGTGCCAGCGTCAGCACCGGCGCGATCAGGAACAGGCGCTTGCTCGCATTGGCGGGCACGACCAGTTCCTTGAAGATCATCTTGAAGGTATCGGCGAAGGGCTGGGCGAAAGCGATCGGACCGCCGATCCGGTTCGGGCCGCGGCGCGTCTGCATCCAGCCGATGACCTTGCGCTCGGCCAGCGTGTAGTAGGCGACCGCGACGATCAGGGGCAGCATCACCGCCGCTACCTTGATCACCGTCCACACCAGCAGCATCAGATCATCCATGGCTCAACCCTGCTCGCTGGCGGCGGTGGAGGCGCCGAGGCGGATCCGCGTGCCGGTGACCAGACCGGGTAGGCGCGCGGCCAGCGTCGCCGGTACCAGCACGGTGCCGCGGGCGATTCCGCCATCGGTGCGTACCGCGACCGTGTCGCCGTTGGGCAGTTTGGTCTGACCCTGCTGGCCGACGCCCAGGGCCAGCGCGTCCTCCGGATGGAGTCTCAAGGCACCGTCACAGGCCAGCACGGTGGCCTGCAGCGGGGCGGAGCGCCGAACCATCGCATCACCGCTGTAGATCGGCTGGAACACCGCCGCTTCCAGGCCTTCGCCGCTGCCATGGGCATGATTGACTGCGGCCGGCTGGTGCGGCAGCGCCGAACTGGCCAGGACCGCGTCCACCCTGGCCCGTACTGGTGCCAGATCGGTGAAATCGAAGCCGTCGATGGCCAGCAGACCGCCGAGCGCGCGCAGCACCCGCCAGCCGGGCCGGGCCTCGCCCGGTGGCCTGGCGGAAGCCCCCACTGTCTGATCGACGCCCAGGGCATTGGTCAGGGTCGCGTCGATCCCCGCCAGCCGGGCCGGGCTTCGCCGGGCAGCCTGGCTGCCGCGTTCTGGACCTGCAATTGGCCCAAGGCGTTCAGATAGCTGCCGTCGACTTCCAACGGCAGACCGATCGGCAACACCAGGTCGGCGCAGCTTTGCAGCGTGGGGTGGTCGAAGGCGGCAAAGGCGATGACCCGCGCCTGCTTCAAGGCGTCTACGCTGAGCCGGCCAAGAGCGAAGTCCTGCGGTGCTTCGGCACCGTAGAGGATGTAGTTGCGCCGTGGCGAACGCAGCATGGCGGCCGCATCCAGACCCTTGGCCGGCGCGTCGGCGCCACCCGGCAGACGATGCGGCAGCATGCCCATCGCGCAGGCGCCGGCCGCGTTGGCGGCGTCCGGCATTTCGCCAAAACTCGCGCCCACGGCTGCGGCCAGCTCGCTCGCCAACCGACGCAGCAAGGAAGCTTGCGGGTGGCGGCTGGCGAAGTCGCCGAGAATGATGTGACCGCCCTTGGCGAGTTGCTCCACGAAGGCGGCATCGGCAGTCTCGGCCGGGTTGGCTTCGAGCAGCTCGGCCAGTTCGGCCGGCGCCGAGCGGCTGCTCTGGGCCAGGGCGCTGCGCAGCAGGCGGGCCAGCGCGCCCGGCATTGCCGACGGTGCCACTATCGCCTTCCAGTGGTACTCGTAGTGCGGCTCGAAGGCGGCACTGGCCACCAGGCCGACGCTCGCGCCGTGCAGCCAGGCCTGGCGGACGCGGTGGCCCAGCAGCGGCTGGTCGTGGCGCGGGTGGGCACCGATCAGCAGGATCGCCGGGCTGCGCCCGATCGCCTCGAGCGCGCCGGCACCCAATGAGGGATACAGCGGGCGGGTCGCCTGGTCGGTGAAATCGAGCTGGCGCAGTCGGTGATCGATATGCGCCGCGCCCAATCCGCGGGTCAGCGCCTGCAGCAGCAGATACTCCTCGCAGCTGACGCCGCCACCGGCGAGCACACCCAGATGCTCGCCCGCCTGTTCGCTACGCAGCGTATCGAGAATCTCGCCGACCACGGCCAGCGCGGTATCCCAGTCGCAGGGCTTGAGCTCATCGCCCTGGCGCAGCAGCGGAGTGGTCAGCCGGTCGGCATGGGTCAGGGCAGGGTGGCTGTAGCGATCACGATCGGAGGCCCAGACCTCGTTGACGCCCTCGTTCTCGCGTGGCACCACCCGCAGTATTTCGCCGCGGCGCAGATGCAGCCACAGGTTGCCGCCGAGTGCGTCGTGACCGCCGATCGCCTGTCGGGCGGTCAGTTCCCAGGGGCGAGCGCGGAAGCGGAAGACCTTGTTGGTCAGCGCGCCCACCGGGCAGACGTCGATGATGTTGCCGGAGACTTCACTGGCCAGCGAGCGGCCGATGTAGGTGCTGATCTCCAGGTGCTCGCCGCGCCCCATGCCGCCCATCTCGGTGGTGCCGGCGACCTCGTGCAGGAAACGCACGCAGCGGGTGCAGTGGATGCAGCGGGTCATGTCGGTGGAAATCAGCGGGCCGAGATTTTCGTCGGCCACAACCCGCTTGCGCTCGGAAAAGCGCGACACCGAGCGGCCATAGCCCATCGCCAGGTCCTGCAACTCGCACTCGCCGCCCTGGTCGCAGATCGGGCAATCGAGCGGGTGATTGATCAGCAGGAACTCCATCACATTGCGCTGCGCATCGAGCGCGCGCTTGCTCTGGGTGTACACCTTCATGCCTTCCATGATCGGCGTGGCGCAGGCCGGCATCGGCTTGGGCGCCTTCTCGACGTCGACCAGACACATGCGGCAGTTGGCCGCGATCGACAGCTTCTTGTGGTAGCAAAAGCGCGGGATCTGGATGCCGGCGGCGTCGGCCACCTCGATCAGCATCGCGCCCTTGGCGCCAGTCAGCGCCTGGCCGTCGATCTCGACATTGACATCATCTTGGACAAGAGCGGGGGTTGCCTGCCCGTCTTTCGGCTGCGCACTCATGCGGCCTTCCCCAGCTGTTCTACCACCAGCGAACGCCGGTGCGTGATGTAGTACTCGAACTCGGCCCAATAGTGCCGCAGCATGCCCTGCACCGGCCAGGCGGCGGCCTCGCCGAAGGCACAGATGGTGTGTCCCTCGATCTGACCGGCGGCGGCCTTGAGCAGGCTCAGGTCTTCCATCCGCGCGTGACCGTCAACGATCCTGCACAGCAGTCGGTACATCCAGCCGGTGCCCTCGCGACAGGGGGTGCACTGACCACAGGACTCGGCGTAGTAGAAGCGCGCGATCCGGCGCAGCGCCTTGACCATGCAGGTGCTGTCGTCCATCACGATCACCGCGCCCGAGCCCAGGCCCGAGCCAGCCTTCTGCAGCGCGTCGAAATCCATCGTCAGCTCCAGCATCGTCGCCGCCGGCAGCACCGGCATCGACGAGCCGCCCGGAATCACCGCCTTGAGCTGGCGCCCCTTCCAGACGCCTCCAGCCATCGCCAGCAGGTCCTTGAACGGTGTGCCCAGCGCGCACTCGTAGTTGCCGGGTCGCTCGACATGACCGGAGACCGAGAAGCATTTCGGGCCGCCGTTGTTGGGTTTGCCCAGGCCGAGGAACCACTCCGGGCCGTTGCGCATGATCGCCGGCACCGAGGCGAAGGTCTCGGTGTTGTTGATCGTGGTCGGCTTGCCGTAGAGGCCGAAGTTGGCCGGGAAAGGCGGCTTGAAGCGCGGCTGACCCTTCTTGCCTTCGAGCGATTCCATCAGCGCGGTTTCCTCACCGCAGATGTAGGCACCGGCGCCGAGCACCGCATAGAGGTCGAAATCGAAGCCGCTGCCGAGGATGTCCTTGCCCAGCCAGCCGTTCACATAGGCTTCGCGGATCGCCGCTTCCATGTGTTCGAAGGGCTCGCACATGAACTCGCCGCGCAGGTAGTTGTAGCCGACGGTGGCGTTCATCGCGTAGCCGCCGATGATCATCCCCTCGATCACCGAATGCGGGTTGTAGCGCAGGATGTCGCGGTCGTGGCAGGTGCCGGGCTCGGACTCGTCCGAATTGCACAGGACATACTTCTGCCCCGGCGCGTTGCGTGGCATGAAGCTCCATTTCAGCCCGGTCGGGAAGCCGGCACCGCCGCGGCCACGCAGGGCCGAGGCCTTGATCTGGTCGATCACGGTCTCGCGCGCGACGCCTTCGGTCAGGATCTTGCGCAGCGCCTGATAGCCGCCTGATTTGAGGTAGCTGTCGTAACTCCAGGGTTGGTCGAAGTGCAAGGTCGTGAAGACGACATTGTGTGCTTCGGGTACCGGTCCCACAGCCATGTTCAAGACCCCGTCAATCCAGCGAATCGAGAATCTGGTCCACCTTGGCGGTGTCCAGATTCTCATGGTAGTTGCCATCGACCAGCATCATCGGTGCGCGCACGCAGCCGGCGAGGCATTCTTCCTCGGCGACCAGATGAATGCGGCCGTCCGGCGTCGATTCCCCAAGTTTCACTCCCAGCTTGTGTTCGACGTGCTCGACCAGTTCCTCGGCGCCGCGCAGCCAGCAGGAGATGTTGGTGCAGATCGAGACCTTGTGGCGACCGCAGGGCCCGATATGGAACATCGAATAGAAGGTCGCGACCTCATAGGCCCAGGTGTGCGGCAGGCCCAGGTAGTTCGCCACCGCGGTGATCAATCGGTCGTCCAGATGGCCCTGATTCTGCGCCTGTGCGATGCGCAAGCCGGCGAGCAGCGCCGAGCGCTTGCGGTCGGCCGGAAACTTGCCCAGCCAGTGATCGATCTGGGCGCGCGAGTCCTCGCTCAGGACCTCGCTGGGGTCGAGCTGACGAACCTTGTCGAAATCCTGCGTGTTGCGCTTGGCAACGGCATGCGTGCTCATCGGTCGATCTCTCCGAAGACGATGTCCAGGGTACCGATGACCGCCACTACGTCCGGCAGCATGTGGCCGCGCACCATCTCGTCCATCGCCGACAGATGGGCGAAGCCGGGTGCGCGCAGCTTGACCCGGAAGGGCTTGTTGGCGCCGTCGGAGATCAGGTAGGCGCCAAACTCGCCTTTCGGCGCCTCGATCGGGAAGTAGACCTCGCCAGCCGGTGCGCAATAGCCTTCGGTGAACA
>DAIMJK010000015.1:0-4896 GCA_036722245.1 Lysobacterales bacterium | reverse complement strand
GTGGATCAGGGCTTCCATGTCGTCCTTCATCTCTTCCCGCGACGGCGGCGCAACCTTGAAGTTGCGCGCCATCACCGGGCCGGGATTGGCGCGCAGCCAGTCCACGCACTGCTTGATGATCCGGTTGGATTGACGCATTTCCTCGACCCGCACCAGATAGCGGTCATAGCAATCACCCTGGGCGCCGACCGGGATGTCGAAATCCATGTCCGCGTAGGCGGCGTAGGGCTGCTTCTTGCGCAGATCCCAGGCAATCCCCGAGCCTCGCAGCATCGGGCCGGACATGCCCATCCGCAGCGCCAGTTCCGGACTGACCACGCCAATGCCGACGGTGCGCTGCTTCCAGATCCGGTTGTCGGTGAGCAGGGTCTCGTACTCATCCACGCGGGTCGGGAAGTCGGCGCAGAAGGCGTCCAGGAAATCGAGCATGGAACCTTCGCGCCAGCTGTTGCGACGGGTCAGGTTCTTGCCACGGGTCCAAGGACTCTCACGGTACTGCGGCATCCGCTCGGGCAGATCGCGGTAGACGCCGCCGGGGCGGTAGTAGGTCGCGTGCAAACGCGCGCCAGAGACCGCCTCGTAGCAGTCCATCAGCTCCTCGCGCTCGCGGAACGCATACAGGAACAGCGTCATCGCGCCCAGATCCAGGCCATTGGAGCCCAGCCACATCAAGTGGTTCAGGATCCGCGTGATCTCGTCGAACATGGTCCGGATGTACAGCGCACGCTGCGGAACCTCGACCCCGAGCAGTTTCTCGATCGCGCCGACGTAGGCGTGCTCGTTGCACATCATCGAGACATAATCGAGCCGGTCCATATAGCCGATCGACTGGTTGAAGGGCTTGCTCTCGGCCAGTTTCTCGGTGCCACGGTGGAGCAGACCAACGTGCGGATCGGCGCGATGGATGACCTCGCCATCGAGTTCCAGCACCAGGCGCAGCACGCCGTGCGCGGCCGGATGCTGAGGGCCGAAATTCATCGTGTAGTTGCGAATCTCAGCCATTGCTCAACCTGCCTTGCCGGCGATTTCGTTCTGACCCTCGTTGTGGGCCTGCAGATAGCGCGAGTCGTCGCGGATCACCCGTGGTACACCGACCCTGGGCTCGATCGACACCGGCTCGTAGATCACCCGTTGCCGTTGCGGGGCGTAGCGCACCTCGACCTTGCCGATCAGCGGGAAATCCTTGCGGAAGGGATGGCCGACGAAACCATAGTCGGTCAGGATACGCCGCAGATCCGGGTGACCTTCGAACAGAATTCCATACAGATCAAAGGCTTCGCGTTCAAACCAGTTGGCCGCGCCCCAGACATCGACCAGCGTAGGCACGATCGGCAACTCGTCATCGGGGGCATGCACGCGCAGCCGGACGCGCCGGTTGTGCTCGATCGACAACAGATGCGAGACCACTGCGAAACGCCGCACCCGCATTTCCGACTCGGGCCGGTCGGCCCAGCGGAAGCGGCCCGCGCCTTCGCCTTCGACACCACGGCTGAAGCCGCCGCTGCTGACGTCCTCGGTGTCCCATTCGTCCTGGCCATAGCTCAGATAGTCGACGCCGCACAGGTCGATCAGCTGCTCGAAGTGCAGCGCCGGGTCATCGCGCAGCACGCGCGCGACCTCGATCTGGCGCGAGGCCTCGACCTCGATCGTGGTTTCGGCGAAGGACTCGCTGACGACGGCGCGGTCACCCAGAATGGTGCGCAGCAATTCGGCCAGCGTGGTGGGGGATTCGGTCATGAGAGTCCGGCTCAACTCGCGATCGTGTTGGTGCGGCGGATCTTCTTCTGCAGTTGCAGAATGCCGTAGATCAGCGCCTCGGCGGTCGGCGGGCAGCCCGGCACGTAGACGTCGACCGGCACGATGCGGTCGCAACCGCGTACCACCGAGTAGGAATAGTGATAGTAGCCGCCGCCGTTGGCGCACGAGCCCATCGAGATGACCCACTTCGGATCGGGCATCTGGTCGTAGACCTTGCGCAGCGCCGGTGCCATCTTGTTGACCAGCGTGCCAGCCACGATCATCACATCGGACTGGCGTGGGCTGGGCCGAAAGACGATACCGTAGCGGTCCAGATCCAGGCGCGCGGCGCCAGCGTGCATCATCTCGACTGCGCAGCAGGCCAGACCGAAGGTCATCGGCCACATCGAACCGGTGCGTGCCCAGTTGATCAGCGTGTCGGCCGAGGTGGTGACGAAGCCCCGTTCCAGCAACGGGTTGTCGCCCTCGGGTCGCAGGATGTCATCGACAATCCCGATCGGCTCGGGGTTGTGCATGAAGGAGGAAATCACTCCCATTCCAGCGCTCCCTTCTTCCAGACGTAGAGAAAGG
This sequence comes from Lysobacterales bacterium, assembly GCA_036722245.1. Lineage (GTDB taxonomy): Bacteria > Pseudomonadota > Gammaproteobacteria > Xanthomonadales > SZUA-5 > JAWLAT01. The sequence goes on along the minus strand of DAIMJK010000015.1, from coordinate 2,568 downwards.
CCAGTTCCAGCAGCAGCAGAAAGACCATGAAGGACCACATCGCCGCGGCCGGTTGCTCGCTCAGGATGATCGCCCACGGGAACAGGAAGGCAATCTCCAGATCGAACAGGATGAACAGGATCGCCACCAGGTAGTAGCGGACGTCGAACTTCATCCGCGCGTCTTCGAAGGCCTCGAAGCCGCATTCATAGGGTGAGAGTTTCTCGGCGCCGGGCCGACGCGGGCCGAGCAGGCCTCCGAGTGAGAGCAGGGCGGCGCCAAGAATGGTCGCGGCTGCCAGAAAAACCACAATGGGGAGGTATTCGCCGAGCATGCTTGCTGCGCTTTTCGTCCGTGCTTGCGGTGATCAGGATCCCGCCGCAACACGCATCGGGCGCATCGGTGCGGGGCAGAGCAAGAAACGATGGTGCCGACGGACAGACTCGAACTGTCACGGCTTGCGCCACTACCACCTCAAGGTAGCGTGTCTACCAATTCCACCACGTCGGCTGATCGTTTTTCGAATCGCTATTATTGCCCGGAAGCGTCGTCTTGAGGCGAACTTTCCGTGTTCTCCGGGGCGGCCGCGTCGGATTCGGCCGGTGCCGCCTCGCTCGCTGGCACGTCCGTGGCCGGGGCCGGAGCCTGTTCAGTCGGCGCCGGTACCGATTCGTCCGCTGCCGGGACGTCGATCGAAGGCACTTCGTCTGCGCTCACTTCCGGCTCACCATTGACGACCGATGCGGCAGGCAATTCTCCCATCACGCCCAGATCGGCCACCGTCTCGCGCACTTGTCCGCCGCGCGACACATACATCGCCATGCCCAGGCTGAGGGCGAAGAACAGCACTGCCAGCACCGCAGTGCTGCGGCTGAGGAAGTTGGCCGATCCGCGCGCGCCGAAGACAGTCGCCGAGGCACCGGCGCCGAAGCCGGAGCCGGCAGTCGCGCCGGGACCGCGCTGGAGCAGAATGAACGCGACCATTCCGATGGCCACGAGCAGGTACAGCACGTTTAGCAGGTTGAGCACCATGTACGATTCAATCCTTGGTTGCTGCCTCGGCGATGGCCAGCAAGCTGTCGACCTTGAGCGAGGCGCCGCCCACCAGGCCGCCGTCGATATCCGGGCACTGAAACAGGCCAGCGGCCGTGTCAGGCGTTACGCTGCCGCCGTACAGCAAGCGCATCAAGCCGGCGATATTAGCATCCCAGCCGGACAGAATGCTACGGATGTGCGCGTGCACCTCCTGCGCCTGTTCCGGGCTGGCGGTCAGCCCGGTCCCGATGGCCCAGACCGGCTCATAGGCAATCGTCATGCTCCGCAGTTCGCTCCGGATCTGTGCATTGCGCAGTAGCCCCAGCTGCCGCTCGACCACCGCAAAGGTCCGTCCCGCCTCGCGCTCGGCCCGCGTTTCGCCGATGCACAGATAGGGCTGCAGACCGTTCTCCAGCGCCCGCAGCAGCTTCTGCTCGATCAGCGCATCGTTCTCACCATGCAGATTGCGCCGCTCCGAATGTCCCACCAGCACCGCATCGGCACCGACCTCGACCAGCAGCCCGGCCGACACCTCGCCGGTGTAGGCGCCACTGACGTGCGCCGAAAGGTCCTGCGCGCCAAGCGTGAAAGAGCGGCTGTGATCGGCATTGAGCACACCCAGCAGCGTCAACGGCGGAAACAACGCCAGATCCACCCCCCTATCGCGCTGCGCGAAGTCCTGCAGCGCATCACTCATCTGTCCCGCCAGCCCCTGCGAGCCGTTCATCTTCCAGTTGCCCGCCACCAACTTCCGCCGCACGCCCATGTCCGTCCCCACCCCTGTCAACCCAACCCGCAACGCTACTTGGTTGCGGGCGATAACAGCAAGCGCGGCAACGCAGGGCTCAGGGCTCAGGGCCCAGGGCTCAGGGCCCAGAAGAGGAGTGCCTGTGGCCAGCTTCAGTTCCAGTGAAGTGCAACAGCCTGCGCGGATGTTGGTGAGCTCAGGGAGCCGCCTCGGTTTGAGGCTCCGTCCGGGCCCTCATTGATCCAGCCTGCGGGGAGGCTTGTGCTTTTGCTCTCGCTCCGGCTCTTGCTCTGGCATTTGTAGGAGGGAGCTTGCTCGCGATTCGCAGCGCGCAGCGCTGCCTTTGCTCTTCCGCGATCGCTGCAAGCAGCCTCAGAAGCCAAAGCCCGCTTCCGCGATCGCCTGCAAGCAGCCTCCTAAAGTTCCTTTGCGACTTTGCGGCGACTCTGTGCTCGCAACGCATAGCTGGAAGCTGCGAGCTTCGTCTGCACGCCCCTGCGCGACACAGCGCCGCTCTAAATGGACCCTGAGCCCTGGGCCCTTGCTCATTGCTTGCCTGACAATCAGGGTGCTCGCACACTCTCGAGAACACGGAGGTTCCTCGATGCGATCGTTTTTGCTCCTCGTCGGCGGGTTGGTTGTCGGATTGGCTGGCGACTGGCTTGCCGCAAGCGACAACCCCGCGTCTTCCACGGCCGCTCTTCTGGCGAGCGGGCCAGTGCCACCGGCCGCGGGCCTCACCCAACTCGATCCATTGACCCTGCGCGGGGAGAGAAGTCTGTATGACGGCTACCCGGCGACAAACC
>DAIMJK010000014.1:10340-19009 GCA_036722245.1 Lysobacterales bacterium | reverse complement strand
CGGCATCACCGATCTGGTCGTCATTACCCATTCCAATGGCGGCAACGTGATGCGCTGGATCATGTCCAATCCGACCTGGGACAGCCGCTACCCGAACATCATCAGCAAGATCCGATGGGTCAACGCGCTGGCACCATCGAGCAAGGGTACGCCGCTGGCCGACGCGGTCATGGCCGGCAACATCTTCGAGGCTGCGCTGGGCTGGCTGCTCGGCTACCAGAATGACGCGGTGCGGATGCAGCAGGTCAGCTGGATGGCCTTCTACAACGCAAACTACCTGCTTGGCACGGCCGGTCGACCGGCGCTGCCGAAGGGCTTCTGGTCGGTCGTCGGCACCGATGTGGAAACGGCAATCTGGGATCCAGACAGTTACTGCGGTGGCTATCACCTGAATCTTGGTCTGGAAATCACCCAGGCCTGGCTGGACAGCTGCTCGGACGGATTCCTGAACTGCTCCAGCCAGAACGGCGCCGGCCGGGTCTGGTTCTATGACACCAGCCGGATGGCCGGTGGCGAACCGCTCAGTCACAACCAGTCGCGTCGGGCCTGCTTTGGGCTGGACGTCATCCTGCGCAACGATCTTTGAGGGGAGGCCACCATGAACCGTTCCATCCTGAGTCTGGCTCTACTGACCCTCTCGCTGCAGGCACACAGCGCCGGTTTGCTGCCGGCCAGCAACAATGATCTGATCGCTCGCACGCTATCGAACGTAGCCGTCGAAGCTGGCCGGGCCATGCCGACCGAAGAACTGCACTACGCCTGGCCGCTGGAAAAAGGCATCGCGCTGGATGTCGCCGAGGCACCATTTCAGGCCGAAAGCCGGGAGTTCTGGGCCGATCACGACGCCGATGCCCTCCAGCGCGGTGTCCGCATCCACACCACCAGCGCCGGCGCACTGGTCCGGCTCAGCCCGATCGGCAACGTACGGACGCCGCTGCAACCGGCCGACCTGGTGATCGAGCGCAACGGCCAGTTGATGGCCAACAACAGCGCGCTGGTCAGCGTCGCCCGACCGCAGGATCTGGCCGAAGGAACCGCGCCCTTCCCCGAAGGCAGCAGTGCCTTCCGCTTTGACGCAGCCCTGGGTGCCGGTGAGTTCATCCTGCGCGCACCGACCGCTAGCGCTCGCTATCTGGTGCATGTGTATGAGCCGACCAGCACCGATGTGCTCAAGCTTGCGGCGGCTACCGATGCGCATCTGGCGGGCAGCAATCTCAGTTTGAAGGCGGAATTCCAGCGCGGCGGGCGCGCTGTAGCGGTCGACCAGATGGCCGGTGTATTGACTGCGCCGGACGGCCGAAGCTTCGACCTGAGCTTTAGCCGGCAGCGCGATGGCAGCTATCAGACCAGTCTGCCGACGCCACCCGCGGCAGCGATGGGTGGTCCGGTGCTATGGGAGGTGCATACCTTCAGCAGCGCCGGCGAGGTCCTGCGTGACGCCAAGACCGCGATCGCCGTGACCAATCCGGTCGCGCGCCTGAACGGTCAGACCGAACAGCTCGCCCTGCGCGCGCACGGCACCAATGTCGTGGTCCGTTTCGGGGTCGAAAGCGCGTTCAGCAGCCGGCTGCAGCTGACCGGCACCTTGTGGGGCACCGCAGCCAGCGGCTCGCTGGTCCCGGTCGCCACCGCGCAGACCGCCAGGATGGTCGACGCAGGCAATGAAGGCGTGCTGGAACTGCGCTACCTGAGCGACGTGGTCGACCCAGCCGGCGTTCGCGCGCCGTTCGAGATCCGCGATCTGCGCCTGCTCAATCAGGCCGACATGGGTCTGCTGGAGCGCCGCCAGCGCGCGTGGACTTCAGCTGGGGGGTCGATCGAGCGCTAGGCTTCCGCGCATCGCATCAGCCAACGCCCGGACTCGTGCCGGGCGTTCTGCTGTATGCGCAACGGCCGAAGAGATGATCGCCGACTGACTATAGGAGTACCTGGTCGCCATCTTGGAACACCGTAGCCACGCTCCCGCTCTTCGGGGCCCTGTGCTCTGGGTCCTGCGCCCAAACTGAAACTGGAGGTTCCCGCAGCAACTTGCCTGCTAACCCCCACCCACCCACAAGCCCAACGGCACCAGCACCATCAGGCCGAGCAGGAGCAGAATGGCGACCGCGGTGGCGAGCATCCCAAGAGGGTTGGCGCGGAACACGTCGAACAGAGTGGGTGCGGTGCCGCTCGCCTTGGCCTGGGCCCACTCTTCGCGAACCCGTTGCGCGCGTTGCGTCTGGTAGGTGTCCATCGCCGTTCGCGCTCGGGGATAATCACCCTCGTCGCGAATCCAGATACCGCCGGCCGAGATGCCCCAGCGGTTGGGCGGCGTCTGGTACCAGTCGATGCGCTGCTCATCGAGCATTGCACCGACTTCCTCGGCCTCATCGTCGGGCACATTGCGCAGGTTGAGCAGGAGCTTGGGCATACACCGATGATAGCGGGAACGAGCAGCGGCGCACGGCTGTATCGGGGCGCAAGTCAAATGAAGTCGGTCAGCTACTGGCAAGCCACTCCAGTGCGTCGGCCAGCCGCTCGACGGCGACCACTTCCAGATCGCCGAAGCGGCGCTGGCGGGGCGCGTTGGCTTTCGCCACCAAAGCGCGCTTGAAGCCGTGCGCGGCGGCTTCCTTGAGCCGCTCCTCCCCCTGCGAGACCGGTCGGATCTCGCCGGCCAGGCCGACCTCGCCAAAGCTCAGGCTGCGCTCGGGCAAGGGCCGGTCGCGCAAACTGGAGGCGACCGCGAGCAGAGTAGGCAGATCGGCCGCGGTCTCGGCCACCCGGATCCCACCGACCACGTTCACGAACACGTCCTGGTCGTACATGCTCAGGCCGCCGTGGCGATGCAGCACCGCCAGCAGCAGTGCGAGCCGATTCTGCTCTACCCCGACCGCGACCCGGCGCGGGTTGGACAGCGGGCTTTGATCGACCAGTGCCTGCACCTCTACCAGCAGCGGCCGGGTGCCCTCGCGGGTGACCATGATCGCGCTGCCAGGCCGGTCGGCCTCGGCGCCGGAAAGGAACATCGCCGACGGGTTCGGCACCTCGCGCAGGCCGCGATCGGTCATCGCGAAGACGCCGATCTCGTTGACCGCGCCGAAGCGGTTCTTGATCCCGCGCAGGATCCGCAAGCGACCGCCGGCGTCGCCTTCGAAATACAGGACGGCATCGACCATGTGCTCGAGCACGCGCGGGCCGGCGATACCGCCTTCCTTGGTGACATGGCCAATCAGGAACACGCTGATGCCGTTCTGCTTGGCGAAGCGGGTCAGTCGAGCGGCGGTCTCGCGCACCTGCGAGACCGAGCCGGGCGCCGCCGTCAGCTCGCTGGTGTAACAGGTCTGGATCGAGTCGATCACCAGCAGTTGCGGCTTTTCCTGCGCCGCGGTGGCCAGGATCACCTCCACATCCGTCTCGGCTACGCAGCGCACGCCTTGCACGCTGCCGTCGAGCCTGGCCGCGCGCGCTGCGATCTGCCCCAACGATTCCTCACCCGACACGTACAGCACCTTCGCCGTACGTACCTGCGCCACCAGCACCTGCAGCAACAGCGTCGACTTGCCGATGCCCGGATCGCCGCCGATCAGCACCACCGATCCGGCCACGATGCCGCCACCCAGGACGCGGTCCAGCTCCGCCAATCCGCTCGGCCGACGCGGCGCCCGATCGGCCGGCACCGACGCCAGATCCTCCACCGTGCCGCTGCGCGCCCCGGCAAAGCCGCCGGCGCGTGCCTTGGAGGGCATGAGCAGCTGCTCACTCATGCTGTTCCAGGCCTCGCAATCCGGACACTGCCCGGACCATTTGGGCTGAGCCGAACCGCATTCGGCACAGACGTAGGACGTGCGCGGGGCCACTTAGTGAGGCTCTCCGAGCAAGGGCCCAGGAAGCGAGGGCCCAGGGCCCAGGGCCCAGAGCCCAGTGAGCAAGGGCACAAGGCTCAGTTCCCAGGGCCCAGCAGAGCTGCTATCCGATGCTCTCGCTCTTCTCTGGGCCCTGAGCCCTGGGCCCTGGGCCCTTGCCTTTCGGTCCCTGGGCCCTGAGCCCTTGGCCCTCGCTCCCGGCGCGCTCTGCTGGTCGTGTGAATGCATACCGGCCAGAATACGCCATCCCCGTCTCCGTCCGGATCACCATGTCGCTCGAAGTCGTACTGCAACTCCCCGAATGGCTGCCGCAACTGCTTGCCGGTCGCGAGCCGACGACTGAGGTCGAAGCGCAGATGCAACTGGCGATCGATCTGGCGCTGGCGAACGTCGAGCATGGCAGCGGCGGGCCGTTTGGGGCGGCAATCTTCGATGATCAGGGCCGGGTGGTCGGTGCCGGGGTCAATCGGGTGGTGCCGCTGAACTGCTCGATCGCCCATGCCGAGATGATGGCCTTCAGCTTCGCCCAGCATCGGGTCGGGCGCTTCCGTCTCAACGCAGACGGTCAGCGCTACACCCTGGCAACCTCGGCCCAACCCTGCGCGATGTGTTTCGGCGGCAGCCTGTGGGCCGGCATTGATCGCATTCTGATCGGTGCCCGCGGCGAGGATGTCGAACGCCTCACGGAATTTGACGAGGGCCCGTTGCCGGCTGACTGGGTGGCCGAGCTGGAGGCGCGCAACATCGACGTCGAACGCGATTTGTTGCGCAAGCGAGCCTGTGAGGTCTTCGATCGCTACAACGCGCGCGCCGGAACCTTTTACTAGCGTTGGAAACTGTGGACATGCGTGAGATTTACGTCAGCACCGACGTCGAAACCGATGGACCCATTCCCGGCCCACACTCGATGTTGAGTCTGGGCTCGGCGGCGTACACCGCCGACAAGGAGCTGCTTGCCACATTCAGCGCCAACCTCGACACCCTCGAAGGGGCGAGCGCGCACCCGGACACCGCACGGTGGTGGGCCGGTCAGCCCGAGGCCTGGGCGGCCTGTCGCAGCAATCCCGAACCGCCACAGACGGTTATGCTTCGCTACGTCGGCTGGATCGAATCACTACCTGGCCGACCGGTGTTCGTGGCCTACCCGGCCGGCTTCGACTTCCTGTTCGTGTACTGGTATCTGATCCGTTTTACCGGGGCCAGCCCTTTCAGCCATTCGGCGCTGGACATGAAATCCTTCGCCATGGCCTTGCTGCGCAGCGACTACCGCGCCAGCAGCAAGCGCCACATGCCCGCGGACTGGTTCGATCCGCTGCCGCACACGCACGTGGCAGTCGATGATGCGATCGCACAGGGTGCGCTGTTCTGCAACATGCTGCGCGCCAATCGCGGCTGAGGGAGTCGGGCCGCCGCCCTCACCTGCCTGCTGCTATCCTCGCCGCCGCATGAACAATCTCTCCCAACGCTTTCGCGGTTTCCTGCCTGTCGTCGTCGACGTCGAGTGCGGTGGCTTCAACGCGGACACCGACGCCCTGCTGGAAATCGCGGCGGTGCCGATCGAACTCGGTGCGGACGGCATGATCGAGCCCGGCGAGGCGGTCTACACGCACGTCATTCCCTTCCCCGGCGCCAATCTGGATCCCAGATCGCTGGAGTTCACCGGCATCGACCCCTTTCACCCGCTGCGTGCCGCGCGCGAGGAGCGGGCGGCGCTGGACCACATCTTCGGGCCGGTACGCACCGCGGTGAAGAAACACGGTTGCCAGCGCGCAATCCTGGTCGGCCACAACGCATCGTTCGACCTGTCCTTCCTGAACGCGGCAATCAAACGCACCCAGCACAAGCGCAGCCCCTTCCACCCCTTCAGCACGCTGGACACCGTGAGCCTGGCTGCGCTTGCCTATGGTCAGACCGTGCTGGCCAAGGCGGTGCGGGCGGCGGGACTTGAGTGGGACGGTCGCGAAGCGCATTCAGCCGTCTACGACACCCGCCAGACTGCCCTGCTGTTCTGCCAGATTGTCAACCGCTGGACCGAGCTCAGCGGTTGGCCGGGACAGGTCGCAGAGCTTGAAACGGACGACGCCGAACCCATGCTGGATACTTCCGATGTGTGAGCGCAGCGATCATGCCGATCTATGAATACCGCCCCGAGGGCGAGGGCTGCCCGGTCTGCGCCGAGGGCATCGAGGTCTTTCTGCGCGCCGATGACGTCGCGCCGACCACCTGCAGCGAATGTGGCACGCCTCTGCGGCAGATCATCTCCGCCCCCAGCGTCGTCGCCGGTGCCTCGCACATGCTGCAGGAATCGCACTTCTCCAAGCGCGGCTTCACCCAGTACAAGAAGGTCGGCGGTGGCGTCTACGAGAAGACCGCTGGCAAGGGTCCGCGTTACATCAGTGACGATGGCAAGTGAGGCCGGCGCCGATCCGGCCCGCCAGCTCTGCGCCCGGACTCTGGTTTTGGCCGATCCCGACAGTGACCGATGGCGCTTGACGATCGTGGTTTCGCTGCGCACTCTGCCTGGCTATCGTTTCGTCGACCCGCGCGTGCCCGGCGTCGGCGTGACCTTTCCCTGCACCGGCTTTGTGAGTAATCCCGATGACTTCGTCGATCCTGCGTCCCTCCATGCTTCTTCCAGTTCTGTCGCTGATGCTGCTGAATGCCTGCAGCAACAGCCCCCCAGCCACAGAAGGCGGTAGCCATTCCAGGTATGACTATCCAGTGAGCCGCAGCGTCAAGCAGTACGACGAGTACGTCAGCGCCAGCGCCGGCACCGTTCGGGTCGCCGACCCCTACCGCTGGCTGGAAGAGCTCGACAGCGCGGAGACGCGCACCTGGATCGAGGCTCAGAACAAGGTCACCGATGCCTATCTGGCGCAGATCGAAAACCGCGAGGAAATCCGTGCCAAGCTCACGACACTATGGAACTACGAGCGCTTCGGCCTGCCACAGAAGAAAGCCGGTCGCTACTTCTACGCGCGCAATGACGGCCTCCAGAACCAGGCCGTGCTGTACGTGGCCGACAGCCTCGATGCCGCCCCGCGCGTATTGCTCGATCCGAATCAGCTCGCCGCCGACGGCACCATCGCGCTGACCGGTATCGAGCTGAGCGAAGACGGTCGCTACATGGCCTATGGCACCTCGTCCGGCGGCTCGGACTGGCAGGAATGGTTTGTGCGCGAGGTTGACAGCGGCAAGGACACGGGCGATCACCTGCGCTGGGTCAAGTTCTCCGGTGCCAGCTGGTCCAAGGACGGCAGCGGCTTCTATTACGCCCGCTATGACGCCCCGGAAGGCGAAGACCCGCTGAAAGCGGTCAACGAGAACCAGAAGGTCTACTTCCACCGCCTCGGTACCGACCAGGCAGCAGACGCGCTGGTCTACGCCCGGCCGGACCAGCCCAAATGGGGCTTCGGCACCGAAGTCAGCGACGACGGCCGATTCCTGATTTTCGGCGTCTGGCAGGGCACCGACGAACGCAACCGCTTGTTCTATCAGCGGCTGGATCGTGATCAGGGTCAGACCGTCGAACTGATCGACGAACTCATCGCCAGCTTCAGCTATATCCACAACGACGGCGACCTCTTCTACTTCCTGACCAACCACGAGGCGCCGCGCTCGCGTGTGATTGCGATCGATCTGGCCAACCCGGCGCAAAGCGCCTGGCGGGAAGTGGTGCCGCAGGACGAAGCGACTCTGACCCAGGTCAGCGCCGTCGGCGGCCGGCTGGTCCTGCACTACCTGAAGGACGCCCGCAGTCACGTCGTCGTGGCCAACCTGGATGGCAAGATCGAGCGCGAGATCCTGCTGCCCGGGCTGGGGACTGCCGGTGGCCTGAGAGGCGGCTACAAGGACAAGGAGACCTTCTACAATTACAACAGCTTCACCGAGCCGCACGCGGTCTATCGGCTTGATGTCGAGACTGGCGTGTCCACGGTCTTCCGCCGGCCGCAAACCAGCTTCGACGGCAGCCGCTATGAGACGCGCCAGGTGTTCTATCCGAGCAAGGATGGCACCCGCATCCCAATGTTCATCACCGCCCGCAAGGGGGTGAGCATCGATGGGATGCAGCCGACTCTGCTGTATGGCTACGGCGGCTTCAACATCCCGCTGACACCGACCTACTCGGTGCCAGTCGCGGTCTGGCTGGAAATGGGCGGCGTGTATGCGCTGGCCAACCTGCGCGGCGGTGGTGAGTACGGCAAGGCCTGGCACGAAGCCGGCATGAAACTGAACCGGCAGAACGCGTTCGACGATTTCGCCAGCGCGGCCGAATATCTGATCGCCGAAGGCTGGACCCAGCCCGACCGACTCGCCATCCACGGTCGCAGCAACGGCGGCTTGCTTGCCGCCGCGGTTGCCCAGCAACGACCGGAATTGTTCGCCGCGTCGGTCCCCGGCGTGGGCGTACTGGACATGCTGCGCTTCAACAAGTTCACGATCGGCTGGGCCTGGGAGAGCGACTTCGGCTCACCACAGGACCCGACCGAGTTCGACGCGATCTACGCCTACTCGCCACTGCACAACATCCGTCCCGGCATTGAGTATCCCGCCACCCTGGTCACCACCGGCGACCACGACGACCGCGTCTTCCCGGCCCACAGCTTCAAGTACGCCGCCGCGCTGCAGTCCGCGTACTCGGGCGACCAGCCGATGTTGATCCGGATCGACACCCGCGGTGGCCACGGCGCCGGCAAGCCGACCTCGATGCAGATCGAGGAGTGGACCGATGTGCTGGCGTTCTTGCAGCGCGAGCTTGATTTCTGACCAGGCCGTCAGCCCCAGCTGCCCAGGACCCACGCCAGCATGGGTAGCCCGGGCAGT
>DAIMJK010000014.1:0-10330 GCA_036722245.1 Lysobacterales bacterium | reverse complement strand
AGCAGCACGCCGTAGCCGACCATAGCTGCGGCGAGGTTGGGGGCGAGCCTGTAGCGCATGGCCAGCGCGCCGGCGGTGACCATTGACGGCATCGCCGATTGCAGCACACCGACCGAGCGCAAGGGTTCGGGGGCGCTGACGGCGGCGAGCACGATCCAGGCCAGCAATGGCCACAGCAGCATCTTCAGTGACAGGCCAAAGGCCAGCGGCGCCAGTTCTTCCTTCGGTGGCACCAGCCGGAACGCCAGCCCCACTGCAAACAGTGCCAGCGGCACCAGCAGCGAGGCGATGCGTTCGAGTAGCGTAATGAGCCAGGCCGGCTCGGGCAGCGGCAGGAAGCCCAGTACCAGCGCGATGAAGGCCGGGAAGCGCAGGAACTTCAGCGCCACTTCGCCCACGCTCGGCCGCGCCTCACCACCGTAGTAGGCGGTCGCCGCCAGTCCCAGCGTCGACAAGCTGACGAAGGTGCCCAGCTGGTCGTAGACCACCGCCGCTGCCAGCGCCTCGGCGCCGAGCAACCCCTGCACCATCGGATAGCCCATGAAGGCGGTATTGCCGAGCATGCAGACCAGCACCAGGCAGCCCTCGATCTGCCTGCTCCAACCGCGCCAGCGCGCGACCAGTCGCACCAGCCACCAACTCAGCACGGCCAACCCGACCGGCAACACGATCAGCAGCACCAGCCGCGGATCCCAGTCCAGTCGGGTCACCGCCAGATAGACCAGCGCCGGCAGACAGATGTCGAGCACGAAGCGATTGAAGACCTCGCCCGCCTGCTCGGGAAACAGGCGCAACTGGCGACTGAGCACCCCCAGCGCCAGCATCCCGCCAATCAGCAGCAGCGCATCAATCAGCATCGATGGAAGGGGTCAGCGTGCGAGGTCAGCGCAAGCGCATCGCCGTGTTCGGGTCCGGCCATTTCTCAGCTCCTGAGACAACAAGGCGCAAGCCTACCCGCCCCAACCCGAAACTGGAGCACGACCATGGTCTCTTTCCCGGCGGCGGTCTCGATTCCGACACTGACTGCGTTGCGCAGCGAACAGCGCCTGCTGCGTTCCGCCGCGGCCTGCTGGGCAGTCATGGCCCTACTGTGCGCCTTGCTGCCAGCGCAGATCCAGGCGCAATGGGGTTTGCTGCTGTCGCCGTGGTTCTGGACCGCACTGACTATCATTGCGTGGCGATTACGCCAGCCAGGGTCTTCCCGCACCCGGCAACGCCCCCGCCGCCACCGAGGAGCCACTCGTCGCGGCCGCCGCAGCCGTGAAGCGGGCCGGAAGGATCGGCCGGCAGCGGCTTGATTCGCAGGAAAAGCCGTTTTAGGTTTTACGTTTTACGTAAGAGCAAGAGAATGGCGCTCGCCCGGGGCTTCTCTGGGCCCTGGGCCCTATGCCCTGGGCCCTCCTCACCGACATCCTACGGGCACGCTGCAGCCCTTCTGGGCCCTCGGCCCTAAACCCTGGGCCCTGCTCCTCTGACCCTCAGCCCTGATGCCAGACATACCGCCGTCATCAGCTTTCGGCTATGCTCGACCAAGTTTGCTGACCGGAACGCCATCGTGTCGGAACTGCAGAGAACGCGGGTGCTGTCGCTGGATGCCAGCGGGCGGATCCTGGACTGGATCAGCTGGCAGAGTGCCGTGTGCCTGTACGTCCGCGAGGCGGTGGCATGGACGCTGGGCGATCCCTGCCTGACCATCCACGGCGGTCAGTCGCGGCTGACCGGCCTGCGCAGCGAGATCCAGTTGCACCCTATCGTCGCCAGCCGTTCGCGCCGGCGCGCCATCGTCGGTGAGCCGGCGCCAGCGCTCAACAACGCAGCGCTGTTCAACCGCGATCGCCAGATCTGCCTGTACTGCGGCTGCAGCGGCAACCGCCAGACCTTGACCCGCGATCACGTCGTGCCGCTGTCCCAAGGCGGCCGCGATTGCTGGCAGAACGTGGTTACCGCCTGCCTGAGCTGCAATCTGCGCAAGGGCGGCCGGACCCCGCAGCAGGCCGGCATGCCTCTGCTCGCGGTGCCCTATCGCCCCAGCTGGGTCGAGCACCTGATCCTGAGCAACCGCCACATCCTGGCCGACCAGATGGAGTTCTTGATCCATCATCTGCCGCGGGATCGAAGGGCGATGGCGGAACAGGGACTTGGGACCGAGAACAAGCTGCACGCGTAGCGCTGACCCACGTGCGATTGACCGTTGAGTGATGCCGTGAACCTTTCGTGCTTTGTCTGCCACAAGCCGTTTTTGCTGCTCGGGCCTGGAACGCGCCGAGGCCCGCAGTGCAGTGCTCCGCGAGGTGCAGCGGATCATGGCCTCCTGGCGCGCTTGATCGGCCTACTCGAAGCCGTTGGCAAACAGCGCGTCTTCGCTGCCGGGTAGCGGCCAGACCCAGGCGCCACGCGAGCGAGTCCACACCGCCAGCGTGGTGAAACCGCGGTCGATGGTCATGTCCCAGATCATCACGTTAGGCAGGCCCAGATGCTTTTGCCAGACCACCGGATCGGCCTCAACATCATCGGTGTAGTACAACCCCCAATCCGAGCCGGCGAATACCTGGCTGGGCCGGTTCGGATTGACCATCACGCTGTTGACCGGGATGTTCGGCAGATTACCCGAGACATTGCGCCAGCTGAAGGTGGCGCAGTCGGCGGTGCAGCGCACCTGGAAGACGTGGCCGGGGGTGGTCGGGGTGTTCTGGTCGAAGCCGCCGGTCACCGCGTAGCCGATGAGCGGATCCACCGGATCGGTGACCACGTCCAGGATGAAGCGGTTGGGTAGCACCGTGTTGTTGTCGGTCACGTTGACCCAGGTGGCGGAGTTGGCCACGTCCTGACCCATGCCGAAACCGAACCAGACATTGCCGTCGTTGGTCCCGGCGATCGCGACATCCGGGGTGCTGACCGCATAGCTGAGCTGGTTGATGACGGAGCGATCACCCAGGGTGCCCTTGGTCAAGTCCGGGCTGTTGGGCTTCCAGCCAGTGGTGGGCACACCGCCGGTCACCGATTCCCAGACCCGGAAGCTGCCGGCAATGATGAGGCCACAGCCGGTGGCAGCCGGACAGCCCGTGTTTTCGTCACCATACTGGTAGAGGTTGAAGTTGGTGATGAAGGACTTGCGGTCGCCGCCCCAGCCGCTGGGAGTGGCGCTGACGGTAGAGGTGCTGCCCAGGCCGCCCGAGGCGCTGTTGGTCCGGCGGATGTTGCCGTTCTGGCTGGTGTAGTACCAGCGCTGCTGGTTTATCGGCTCGATGGCGCTCCAGAAGCCGTCACCGCCATTGCGCACAAACCAGCGCTGGGCGTCGAAGTTGCCGTCTGACCAGGTCGACACCATGCAGGAATTGTCCTGGGCACCGCCCACGGCGCTGGCGGTCGGCGCGGTATTGAAATTGGGCGAGATACCGCCTGAATAGAACTCGATCGTGTTCAGCGTCTCGTTCAGCGATACCCAGGTCGGTGAGGCGGCCTGCGCATTTCCGGTGTAATAGACGCCGCCATCGGTGCCGATCAGGAGCCGATCGGGATCGTTGTTGACGTAGGCGCGTCCATGATGATCCACGTGCGGCGACGTCCCCATGTTGGTGAAGCTGGCGCCGCCGTTGGTGGTGCGGAAGGACCACAGCGTGCTCATGATCACGGTGTCCGGATTCACCGGATCCACGGTCACGCCGGCGTTGTACCAGGCCTGGGTGCCATAGGCGCCCTGGTTGCCGGACATTTGATTCCAACTGGTGCCACCATCGGTGGAGCGCCAGACGCCCAGCATCACTGGACCGGCGGCTGACGCGACCTGCGCGTAGATCGTGTTGATGTCAGTGGGCGCAATGGCCAGATCGATGCGGCCAACACTGTTGCCTGGCCGCGGCAAGCCAGCACCGGTGCCGGCGGGCCAACCGTTGTCATCGCGCGAGAGCAGTGCCCAATCGGTCGGACATCCGCTTGCCGGTACAGTCGCCGTATACACGCCGTTGGCGCCGTTCTGGTTCAAGTCCGGCTGCACCGTAGTCTCGAAGCCGCGAGTACCCACTGCCGCCAGAATGCGGGTCACGCCGCCACCCAGACTGGTCAGGATCAGTCCGGTGGTGTCCTGCCGCTGCTCGACGAAGGCATTGCTCAGACACGGGCCGGTCCAGGAGTCGCCGGCGTCATAGGACAGGAACACACCGGTCTTGGCGCCCACCACCACGATGTCGGAATTGTTCGGATCGACCGTGACCTTGCCGATCGCCTGATACTGCGGCACGCCGTTGGCGCTGGGCGGGTAGAAGGGGTTGAAGACGTCGGCGCCCTTGACCTCCCAGCTATTACCGCCGTCGATCGACTTCAGGATGCCGTTGGAGCCGAAGGAAAATGAGCCGTAGCGTAAATCGCCGGTGCCGGCATAGAGCACATCGGGGTTGTTCGGATCCAGCGTCAGGTCGCCGATGGCGCTGTTCTGGATCGGTTCCATGGTGGCCGAATTGTCCGTGGTATTGACCCAAGTGGTACTGGCGTCGCAGCAGTTGACGGTCTTCCACACCCCGCCGCCATCCGAGCCCATCCAGGCAATGCTGGGATCGGTCGGGTGGCTGACCACCACATTGGAGCGGCCCGCGAAACCGCCACCGGTGCCCAGAGGCCGCGGACCCAACGGGGTAAACATGCCCGGGTCCAGTGCTTCGCCCGCACGCCGCTGCAATTCGGCACCGAGCGGCAGCGATTGGGAAATCTGCGCGGCTTGCTCCGCCGCCTCGCGCAGCCATTGGGGATTGAAGTGACCGGTGGGATAGCTCGCACGATCGGTCCAGAAGGGCCCGTCGTAGGCCTCATGCGCCAGCTTGCCAGAGAGCTGTTCGCCTTCGCTGGCGTCCCCGGCAATCAACAGCGGGCCGGTCGGCTGGGTCGCACAGCCAGCAAGGGCGCAGAACAGGGCGATCAATAACGGACGACGGGAACAGTTCATCAAGTGAGCACCCACGCGAAGAGTCCGCGCATGATCGGTGGGTAGTAGACAAATCACAAGGCGCGATGCAGCAGCGCTTCGTCGAGCCCGCGCCGGCAACTCGTCCTCAAGGCCTCATCGGCCGATCCCTTTCTCGGTCCACAATGCAGAAGAATCCAAACGGCTGATCGGACTCGTTGCGTAACTGATGGACCTGCAAGGGGCGCACATAGGCCACATCCATCGGCTTCAGGTCAGCCCGCAGCTGGTCGGTGATCAGGATTCCGCGGCCGCGGGCGACCAGGATCACGTGGGTGTGCAGGTGCTTTTCCAGACTGGTGTAGCCACCGGGCTCGACCTCGAAATAGCGCAGGTCGAAATCCGCCTGTTCGCCATGATGACCGATCAGTTCGACCCGTCGGACCGCGCTGAAGTTGTTGTCGTCGCTCTTGTACTCGCGATCGGAGCGGTGCTCCCAGCGGAAGTTCTCGAGGAAGCCGAGCAGGGTGTGGATGCCTTCGCCGTTGGCCGGCCGGTATTCGCAGCTGGATACCCAGTCATCCTGAGGGGGGGCCTCGCGAGCCTGCGGAAAGGTGGCGCCGATCTGGGCCTGGTAGGCGCGCGTGCCCTTGGCCAGGTCCGGATCGTGTCCGAGCAGGGAACCACCAATCAGCAGCACCGCGTCGGCACCATAGTCCTGCTCCAGTCTGGGCAGGCTGTCGAAACTCATGCCACCGGCTGGCGAGGGCCAGGCCGGGGCCAGATCGCCCAGTGGTTCGGTGAGAGCACGCGCCAGAGCGGCACACTCCTCGGCGCTGTAGGGGAAGCGTCCGCCGGGCGCCGGGAAGACCGAGATATCGGCACCCGCGAGCCGAAACAATGTGCCCAGCAGCACGTCATGGGCCATACCGTGATCGCGCGACTGGGTGTAAGCGCCGCTGAGCGCTGGATGAGCCATGCAGATCAATCCATAGCGCTGATTCAGATGGCGGACGCGATCGAGCCCCAGCACCATCGGACACATCAACACGCCGCGCAATCCCAGCTCCAGCACGAACTCGGCGTACTGTTCCAGATCCTGGTCCGGTGCGGCCAGATGGGGAAAATACAGGGCCCGACGGCCGGTCTGCCGATTGGCCGCATCGACCGCCTTGGTGCAGGCGTCGACGCGCCGCTTGAAACTCTCGAAATCGCCTGAAACCAGATTCTGGTCATCCTTGACGATGTCACCACCACCCAGCGCAAAGCGACCGACCAGCTCGGCCAGCTGCGCATCACTCAGACCGCGCGGTTTGGCCGCGGTGGCCAACAGCGGTCGGCCGTGCACGCCGAGCAGGCTACGCAATCCCTCGATGCCATGGCGCGGCCCCTGGAAGGTCTGCAGGATGGCCGGCGGCAGATCCAGGCCTACCAGCCGGACACCCTCGGCCATCGAGACGTTGCCGTAAAGCAGATTGACCAATTGCGACAACTGGCCCGAGGCCAGTTCGGGCGCATAGGCGATGCGCGCGCGGAAGTGGTGCGGGCCATCCGCCTGCAGTGACTGCACCTTGCCAACGACCTGATCGAGCAGGCGCGCATCGGTGACCAACCGCTCAGGCAATTCAACGGTCTGCTCAAAGGCGATGAAGCGCGCCAGTGCATCGGCCCGTGCGGCATCACAGCGCAAACGGTAGCTGGCAACGATGGGGGTAGGCTGGAAACTTCGATCGGACATGCGGAGCAGCCCCCGTCGAAGGGGGCCTGGGACCCTGGCGCAAAAAGATTGACAAGTATAGCGAGCGGCCGCGTCAGCGTGACGGCAAGCGCCGCGATGAGCGCGTCTTGCCCGCGAATCGCCCGCGTTCACGAGTCGGTCGTAAACTGTCTGAATGCCAGCCTCCATGCAATCGCCACTCGCGCCGATCGATGTCCACACCGCACTGATGTGGGGTCGTTCGCGGCTGGACGGGGAGGCACGCGACGCCGACTATCTGCTCGCGGCGGCCATGCACTGCAGTCTGGCGCAGTTGCGCGCCTTCCCGGAGCGACTCTGTGCGCTCGAGGCATGGGTCAGCTATCAATCCTGGATCGAACGACGCGCGCGCGCCGAGCCGCTGGCCTATCTGCTAGGCACTCGCGAATTCTGGTCGCTGCCACTGGCGGTCGGCCCAGGCGTCCTGATCCCGCGGCCGGACAGCGAATTGCTGGTGGAAGCGACATTGCAGCGCCTGCCGCCGAGGCAAGCCGGGCAGGTCGCCGACATCGGCTGCGGCAGCGCCAATCTGAGCCTGGCCATCGCGAGCGAACGGCCCGGACTGCAGTTGCTCGCAATCGAGCGCAGTCCGGCGGCCCTGCCCTGGGCGCGGCGCAACATCGAGGTGCATGGCGCCGGCCGCTGCTTGCTGATCCAGGGTGATTTACTGACGGCCGTGCGACCCAGCAGCCTGATTGCGGTCGTCGCCAACCTGCCCTACATCGATCCAGCCGATCCGGACCTTGATCCGGCCAGCGCCAGCCACGAACCGGCAGCCGCGCTGTACGCGGATGATGATGGTCTGGGACTGATCGCGGCCCTGATCGCGCAGGCCACCGACACGCTGCAGGCGGGCGGCTGGCTGCTGCTCGAGCACGGCTGGCGCCAGGGTGATGGCGTGCTCGGTCTGCTGCGGGAAGCCGGCTACAGCGAAACAGAGACGCTGAACGATCTGGCCGGGCGACCGAGGGTCAGCGTGGGGCGGCTGGTTGAAACTCGGCATTACTCCGTCAGCGAGGTCCCCTCGGGGTCGGGGTCGGAATCGGAATCGGAATCGATTTGTCCGCCGGAATACCCGGCGCCTTCCTCGCGAACCGTGTAGCAATACCCCACCGGCGTTTTCAGCATCGCCACGATGCGGCCGAGCACGCGGTAAGCCCGGCCGACGTAATCGATGGCTGCCAGGTACACGTCACGTCGTTTGTGGCCGAAATCCATGTCGTTGCCCTCGGATCAAGTACCGATTCCGATTCCGATTCCGATTCCGACCCCGACCCCGACCCCGACTCTGACAGTAGTAGCTGGTGACACTCCCCTTTCGCCTCAACCCCCGCCTACACCCACCAGTCACAATACTTCCCCCTAGTAGCCTTACCATTGCCGGTCCTTTAGCCTCGGTGAGCGACCGCATGCAGCTGCGCCTGGCGTCCATGATGATGGTTCTGTGGCTGGCCGTTCCGGGGCTGCACGCGGCTGAGCCGAACGAAGCGGTCGACGTCGAGGTACGCTCTCTGGCGCAGCTCGGTGAGGCCCCGCTGCGCCGCGCCAGCGCCGAGGTCTTGCCGGCCCAACGCAGCGTGCTGGCGGCCGAGACCAGCGCCCGCATCGCCTTGATCGCGGTCGAGGTGGGCGAGCGGGTGGAGGCCGGCGCGCAGCTGCTGCGGCTGGATGCGCGCGACGCCGAATTGCGGGTGGCCGCGGCCAGAGCGGCGCTGCGGGCCGCCGAAGCGGCGGCCGAGTTGTCGGCGGTGAGGCTGGAGAAGGCGCGCAAACTGATCGAGCGCTCCTACGTCTCGGCCGACGAGGTGAAAGAGCGCGAGGCGATCCACGCTGGCGAACTGGCGACGGTTGCGCTGCGCCAGAGCGATCTGGACCTGGCACGACGCGAGTTGGAGCGCTGCCTGCTGAAGGCGCCATTCGATGGCTGGGTGGTCGAGCGCAACGCCCAGATCGGTCAGTGGGTAAGCCCGGGCACGCCGCTGCTGACGCTGGTCCAGGCCGGCAAGGTCGAAATCAGTGCCAGGCTCGACGGCCCCGCGGCAGCCGAGCTCAAGCCCGCCAGCGCGGTCGAATTCATCGACGAGAGCGATCGCCGCTGGCCGCTGCGCTGGCTGCGCAGCGCGCCAGTACTTGATCCGGCCACGCGCCAGGCCGAAGTGCGCTTCGACTTTCTGAACGAGGCCGCGGCCGCCGGCAGCAGCGGCCGGATCGAGTGGCGCGCCGAGCAGGCCGAGCTGCCGGCCGATCTGCTGGTCCGGCGCGATGGCCAGCTGGGCGTGTTCGTCCAGGTGGCCGGCAAGGCACGCTTCGTCGCCTTGCCACAGGCAATCGCCGGCCGGCCGGTGGCGGTCGAGCTGCCCGGCGACAGCCAGATCATCACCGCCGGCCGCGACCTGCTGCGCGATGGCGACACGGTACGGGTGGTCGCGGCCGGGCGCGTCACGCCGTGAACTTCTATCGGCATCTGGTCACCAACCACCCGCTGGCGAACATCGCTTTTGCGGTGATCCTGGTGCTGGGGCTGGTCTCCTACCTGTCGATGCCGCGCGAACAGGATCCGGAGATCAACTTCAACTGGGTCAACGTCAACACCGCGCTGCCCGGTGCCTCCAGTGCCGATGTGGAAAAACGCATCACCACGCCACTGGAAGACGCGATCCGCTCGGTGCAGGACATCCGCTTCGTCTCCTCGACCTCGCGCGAGGGCGTGTCCAACATTCTGGTGCGCTTTCGCGACATGGACGAGCGCAGCTTCGACAAGCGCATCAACGACCTGCGGCGGGAGATCCAGAACCGCGCCAGCGCCGAACTTCCGGCCGACGCCGAGGACCCGGTAATCCTCGAGATCACGACCTCGAACGGTTTCCCGACCGCGATCGTCGCGTTGACCGGTCGCGCCGATGACGAGACCCTGCGCGCCACTGCGTTTGCCGTCAGCAAGGACATCGAGCGCCTTGATGGCGTCGACCGGGTGCTCGCGCTCGGCCTGGACGAGCCCGAACTTCAGGTCGATTTCAACCCGGCCGCACTCGCCGCGCGCGGGCTGCAGGCGACCGATCTGGCCGATGCGGTAGGCGGCTGGTATCGCGATGTGTTTGCCGGCCGGATCGAGCTCAACAGTGGCGAATGGCTGGTGCGCGCGCCCGGTCAGTCGCCGGACCCGGCCTATCTGGCCGGTCTCAATCTGGTCCCGCGCAGCGCCCCGGCGCAGCAGACGCCGATTGAACAGGTAGCCGATGTCGGCTGGGGTCGCGCCCGCGCCAGCGAGAAAGTGCTGTTCGAAGGCGAACCGGCGATCCTGCTGTCGATCACCAAGAAGTCCAAGGTCAACACACTGCAGCTGGTCGAGCGCATCGGCGCTTATCTGGAGCAGCGCAATACGGTACTGGCCAGCAGCGGCCTGCAACTGGTGCTGGCCGACGACCAGACCATTCCGACCCGCGATGCGATCTCGGTGATGCAGTCCAATGCCATCATCGGTCTGCTGCTGGTCTTTGCCGTGTGCTGGCTGTTTCTGGGCAGCGGCATCGCCGCGCTGGTCGCCGCCGGCGTGGTGTTCTCGATCGCCGGCACCTTCCTGGTGCTCGACGCGATGGGCAACACGCTCAACACCTCGGTGCTGCTCGGTGTGGTGATCGTTCTCGGCATGCTGGTGGACGATGCGGTGGTCGTGGTCGAGG
>DAIMJK010000013.1:2877-19593 GCA_036722245.1 Lysobacterales bacterium | reverse complement strand
CTGGTCTGCCTGATCGGTGCGATTGGCGGCAACCCGGCCGACCTGATCGCGTTGGCGGTGGTCGGCAACGGGCTGGTTGGCGTACATGGCTGGATCAACGACCACGCTTACGGCTGGCCGGGTCTGTGGCGGGCACTGTTCGGACTGGATGCGCTGCTGCTGGGCTGCTACGGCGTGATCCTCGGCGGCGCCGAGGGCGGCCCGCCAGGCTGGTCGCTGCTGCTGATGCTGGCTCTGATCTTCGGACCGATGCTGTACGCGCTGCAGCGCTACGGCTGGCGATCACCGCAGCTTTGGAATTTGCGGTCAGACCCGGGGTGAGTTTGCGGGCGCGGACCGCCTGGCGACGATGGCCTCTGGGCCCCGGCAAAAATTGGCCCGTTGGTACGCCAGCCGGCGTTCCAACGGGCCGAATCAGACTTCCTGCCAAGCCTCGTCTCCCGGGGTAAGGAAAGCAAGGCGCCTCTGGGGAGAGGAACAGACTGGAACTCAGGCACTTGGAGTGCAGGCCAATTATGAGCTTTCGCGCGCTTGTGATCCGTGCGCTAACGCACCCAGCATGACTGGATGTGAGCTCGCGGTGCTTGTGCTTCAATGGCGCCTTTCGGATGATCGGACTGGAGCAATGGCCTTGACCCACACTCCCGATGAGCCGGCCTTCGGCACGCTCGCGACTGATTTCGATTTGCCTGGTGTGGACGGCGAGCACTGGATGACCGAGATCGCTGCCGGACGACCGGTCAGCGCACCGCAGCAGGCCAGCATGGGGTGCTCGATCAAGTGGCGCGACTGATACTCTGTCTGTGGCTGGCGCTGGCCGGCCTTGCATCGCATGCGGCCGGATTCGAGGTGCGCACACCGCAGGCTGAATCGGCCGAGAAGCTCGCGCTGGCGCGAGCGCTGACCGAGCAGCGCATCCTCAACTCGCTCGCCGAGGAACTCAACCGGCGCTTTGAGCTGCCACAGCCGCTGGCGCTGGGCTTCGTCGAGTGCGGTGAGCCCAACGCCTACTACCGGCCGCGCGAGCGCTCCTTGAGGGTCTGTCTGGAACTGGTCGATTATCTCTTCGATCTGCTCGGCAGGCGCTTCGCCGAAGGTGAGCGGCTGGAGGAGGCGGTCGCCTCGGCCTTCAGCTTCATCGTCCTGCATGAAGTCGGTCACGCCCTGATTGATCTGCTTGACCTGCCGGTGACCGGTCGCGAGGAGGACGCCGCCGATCAGCTCGCCGTGTGGCTGTTGCTGGCCGAAGCCGGCGGCGATCGCGCCGTGGTCGAGGCCGCCTTCAGCTTCCTGCTGGCCGACGGCAGCCAGTTCGAGGACGGCGACCCGGCTGCCTACGAGCATGCGCTTAACCGCCAGCGCTACTACAACCTGGTCTGCTGGGTCTACGGCAGCGACCCGCGCGGCCAGGCCGCCCTGATCGAACAGGCCGCCCTGCCCGAATCTCGTCGCCGCAGCTGCCGTGCCGAATACCTGCGCTGGCACCGCTCCTGGAGCCGGCTGCTGGACGGGGTGTGGCGCGAGCGGCAGGATCGACGGGACTGAGCTTGGCCGATAGTCTCAGGGTCGGTGCAGGCCGCGTTCGGCCAGCGACACCGGTTCGCCATCGCCAACGATGAAGTGATCGAGCAGGCGAATGTCGACCAGCGCCAGCGCCTCGGTCAGGCGGCGAGTCAGGCTCAGATCCTGCGCACTGGGTTCGGCGATACCCGAGGGGTGATTGTGGGCAACGATCAGCGCGGCGGCATGCAGTTCGAGGGCGCGGCGGACGATCTCGCGCGGATGCACGGTGGCGCCGTCAATGGTGCCTCGAAAGGGCTCTTCCAGCGCCAGCACCCGGTGGCGGGTATCCAGATAGATCACCGCGAAGACCTCCTGTGCCAGCCCGCCCAGACGCCGCTTGAGGCAACGTGCGGCACTGGCCGGATCGGTCAATGGTGTGCCGCGGTCGAGGCTGGCGGCGTCGGCGCGCCGGCCCAACTCGAGCGCGGCCAGCAGCAGCGCGCTCTTGGCCGGGCCGATGCCGGGCTCGGCGCAGAGGCGATCGGCGCTGCTACCGCTCAGGCCACGCACGCCACCGATCCGGTTCAGCAGGCTGCGCGCCACGCTGATTGCATCGCGGCCGCGGGTACCGCAGCCCAGGAACAGCGCGACCAGTTCGGCGTCTGCGAGCGCGCCCGGGCCGGCTTCGTGCAGCCGCTCGCGCGGCCGGTCACCCTGGGCCCACTGGCGAATCGAGCGATGACCTTGCTGCTTGGAGTCGATTGAAGCCGTGCCGGTCGTGGTCAGCGCAACAGCATCGGCGCAGCGGCTGGCAGGCGGGTTGGCGAAGGAATCTGTCATGATTGGATCGGGTGACTCGGCTGCAAGGGGGCGGGCAGGGTTCAACCGCGCCAGCAACGGCATTGCGGTGGCCCGGAATCCACTGTATCTGCTGATCTTCCAACTGTCTGTCAGCCTTTGGCCTGGATTCTTGTAAGCTTTTTCTTCTTTTGTCGCAGGAATCGTCCGTGAAGGGTCCCTTGGACGGCAGCCGTTTGCTGCTCGGCGTCAGCGGCGGGATCGCCGCCTACAAGGCCGCCGAGCTGGTTCGGTTGGTGCGCGCGGCTGGTGCGCAAGTGCGGGTGGTGATGACGCCGGCGGCCGAGCACTTCATCGGCGCGGCAACCCTGCAGGCGCTCAGCGGTCAGCCGGTGCGCAGCAGCCTGTGGGATCCGGCTGCCGAGGCAGCAATGGGGCACATCGAACTGGCGCGCTGGGCAAGCCAGATCCTGGTCGCCCCGGCCAGCGCCGATTTCCTCGCCCGCTGTGCCCACGGCATGGCCGACGATCTGCTCAGTACGCTGCTGCTGGCCAGTGCCGCGCCGGTGGCGGTGGCGCCGGCAATGAACCAGCAGATGTGGGCGCATCCGGCCACCCAGGACAATCTGGCCCGACTGCGCAGCCGCGGCGTGGCGGTGTTCGGACCGGCCGCCGGCGAGCAGGCCTGCGGTGATGTCGGCCTCGGTCGCCTGCTGGAGCCGGCCATGCTGCTGGACGCGCTGATCGGCATGCGGGTCGGCGACCAACTGGCCGGCCTGCGCATCCTGGTCAGCGCCGGTCCCACCTTCGAGGATCTCGATCCGGTCCGCTTCATCGGCAACCGCAGCTCCGGCAGGATGGGCTTTGCGATCGCCGAACAGGCCGCGCTGATGGGCGCCAAGGTGACGCTGGTGGCCGGCCCGACCGCGCTGCCCGATCCGCCGCGTTGCGATCGGATCGACGTGCGCTCGGCCGAGCAGATGCTGCGGGCGGTGGTCGACCGGGTTGAGCAGACCGACGTGTATATCGGCGCCGCCGCGGTCGCCGACTATCGCCCGGTTGCACCGCGGCCGACCAAGATCAAGAAGAGTGCCGAGGCCATCGAGATCAAGCTGGTGCGCAATCCGGACATTCTGGGGACGCTCGCCGGGCGCGAAAGCCGGCCGTTCCTGGTTGGCTTCGCCGCCGAGACCGACGAGGTATTGCACTACGCCCGCGGCAAGCTTGAGGCCAAGCGGCTGGACATGATCGCGGCCAACCAGGTGGGTGTGGCGGGCGCCGGCTTCGACAGCGAACAGAACGAGCTGACCCTGCTCTGGCCGGGTGGCGAACTGCTCTTGCCGCGGGCGAGCAAGCGCGAACTGGCGCGCGCCTTGCTGGAGGTGGTCCGGGAACGGTTGCAGGCCGCACGCGAAGGAGCGCAAGGATGACCGTACAGGTGCAATTGAAGATTCTCGATCCGCGCCTGGGCGGTGAATGGGAACTGCCAACCTATGCCACCGGCGGGTCGGCCGGGCTCGATCTGCGGGCCTGCCTGGACCAGCCACTGACGCTGCAGCCGGGGCAGAGCGAGCTGATACCGACCGGCCTTGCGATGCATCTGGGTCGCACCGATCTGGCCGCGATGATCCTGCCGCGCTCGGGCCTGGGCGCGCGCCACGGCATCGTGCTGGGCAATCTGGTTGGTCTGATCGACTCGGACTACCAGGGCCCGTTGATGGTGTCGTGCTGGAACCGTTCGGCCCTGCCCTTCACGATCGAAGTCGGTGAGCGCATTGCACAGATGATCATCGTGCCGGTGCTGCAGGCGCGTTTCGAGGTGGTCGAGGACTTCGCCGCAAGTGAACGTGGGGCCGGCGGCTTCGGCCATAGCGGTCGCCAATGAGCCGGGCGCGTTACACTTGCGAGCTTGGGCGCCTTGTGATCAACAGATCCGCGACCGTTATCGCAGCAGTGCCTCCGACCCGACGCCAGCCAAGAGCGACCCCATGGCCGAACAGTCCGTCAACCCCGTGACTCGCAACGCACTGCAGGATCGCTTGAAGGGCGTCAAGCTGCCCGATCCCAAGGCCCTGGTCAGCACGGTGCTGGGCCTGATCCTGATCCTGCTGGGTCTGCTGTTCCTGCGTCAGGGCTATGACGGCATGCGAACCGAGCAGAAGCGCGCCTCGCTGAGCCGGGGTGCCAACGAGATCGCGCGTGAGCTGAGCTCGCTGGTCGGGGGCATGCAGGCCAGTCTGCAGCGCGTCACGACGGATCCTGCGTTTGTCAATGCGGTTGTGCGAGGCGTTGCGGAGGCCGACCTCAGTGGTGCGGGGCGGCAACTGCGGGCGGCGCTGCCGGACGTGTTGGAGTATCACCTGCTGCCGGCACCGGTGCTCGAGTCGGTCAGCGCAGACATGGCCAGCTTTGGCTATGCCCGGATCGAGATGCTGCTGGAGAGCGAACGCAGTGGCAAACCGGCCGACGTGCAGATCCACAAGGCCAGGAGCGGCGAGGACTATCGGGTGGTGCTGGCGGCGCCATTGCTGGCGAGCGAGCGTGTCATCGGCCATGTGCTGGCCGAGTTCCCGTATCAGCCGGTGGCGACGATCACCGACGGGCGTCGCAGCAGTGCCGGCGCGCTCGACCTGATCCAGGGCGATGTCCGGCGCACGCCGTTTGCCTTGGCCAATCTGGGCGCCGGTCGGGTTGGCTTTGATGCCGAGCAGGTCAATGTGCCGGGCACCCGCCTGCGACTGGC
Organism: Lysobacterales bacterium; assembly: GCA_036722245.1. Classification (GTDB taxonomy): domain Bacteria; phylum Pseudomonadota; class Gammaproteobacteria; order Xanthomonadales; family SZUA-5; genus JAWLAT01. The sequence continues at coordinate 14,549 of DAIMJK010000013.1, read as the reverse complement.
CTACAGCGTCGTCGAACCCTTCATCCTGTTCGGTCCCAAGTCGTCGGTGCAGGGCCTCATACTGGGCTTGACCGCGCTGCTGGCCGGGCTGGTGCTGATGGCCTTCCGGGCCCAGCTGGAAGGCATCATCGCCCGTTCCCGAGGTGCAGCCGCGGGCGCTCGCGCACCGACCCTGAAGGAAACCCTGGCGCAGGAGCCGGTGCCGTCGATCAAGGCGGCCAAGGTGAGTGTCGACAGCCAACCCGGCGAACCGGACGACGCAGCGCCGAGCGCGGCGCAGGCCACCGTGCCCGTCAGGGTCGCTGCAGCGGCACGCCAGGCCATCTCGCGCAGTATCTTCCGTGCCTACGACATCCGTGGCGTGGTCGGCGACAGCCTGACCCGCGACACCGCACTGCTGATCGGCCAGGCCGTCGGTTCGGAGATTCGCGATCGAGGGCTGGGCGAGGTGGTGGTCGCTCGCGATGGCCGATTGTCGGGACCGGAACTGGTTGCGGCCCTGATCGAGGGCCTGCAACTGGCCGGCTGCGACGTCATCGACATCGGTGCGGCACCGACACCCTTGCTGTACTTTGCGACCTACCATCTGAACACCGGTAGCGGCGTCATGGTCACCGGCAGTCACAATCCGCCGGACTACAACGGCTTCAAGATCGTCATCGGTGGCGAGACCATTGCCGAGCAGGGGATCCAGGACCTGTATGCTCGGATCGCCGAGAATCGCCTGATTGAAGACATGCCCGGGGGCGTGCAGCAGATCGACGTGATCGACGAGTACATCGAACGGATCACTTCAGACCTGCAACTGGAGATCCCGCTGAAGGTCGTCGTCGATGCCGGCAATGGCATCGCCGGGGCGATCGCGCCGCGCCTTCTCGCCGAGATCGGCTGCGAAGTAACGCCGCTGCATTGCGAGGTCGACGGCACCTTCCCCAACCACCATCCGGATCCCAGTGTGCCGGCCAACCTGCAGGACCTGATCATGGCGGTCAAGCAGCTGGGCGCCGACATCGGGGTCGCTTTCGACGGCGATGGCGACCGTCTCGGGGTGGTCACACCGGCCGGCGAGATCATCTATCCGGATCGGCTGCTTATGCTGTTCGCACGCGACGTGCTGACCCGCAACCCGGGTGCGACGATCATCTACGACGTCAAGTGCACCGGCAAGCTCGCGCCCGACGTGCTTTCCCACGGCGGCAGCCCGGTGATGTGGAAGACCGGTCACTCGCTGATCAAGCGCCGCATGCGCGAGCTGAAGGCAGCGCTGGCTGGTGAAATGAGCGGCCATTTCTTCTTCCAGGAGCGCTGGTACGGCTTCGATGACGGGCTCTACTCGGCCTGCCGTCTGCTGGAAATCCTCGCCAGCAGCGGGCTGGACGCCGACGATCTGTTCGCCGAGATTCCGAAGGGTGTGAGCACTCCGGAACTGAAGCTGGAGATGGTCGAGGGCGAGCACTACCGCTACATCCAGCGCTTCATCGACAAGGCCAGTTTCGACGGCGCCCGGCTGACCACCATCGATGGCCTGCGGGCGGACTGGGAAGATGGCTGGGGCCTGGTGCGGGCTTCCAACACCACGCCCTGCCTGGTGCTGCGTTTCGATGCCGACGATGAGCACGCGCTGGACCGGATCAAGCAGAGCTTCCGCGACCAGATGCTGAAGCTGGATCCCGCGCTGAAGCTGCCGTTTTGAGTCGCGTTATCCTGATGCCCGTGCCCCTTCGGAGTCCGACCATGCGTTTGCCACTGCTTGCCCTGCTCTTGTCGGCCATGCTTGCTGCTGTCGCCGGTCATGCCGAAGAACTCACTCCGGCACCACCCCCGCCGCCACTGGATCTGTCGGCGCTGCCGCCGAAGGCCGAGCCGGATGATGCGCTGGTGCCGGAGATCACGATCAAGGCCAGCGAGGACGGCGCGCGGGTCGAGGAATACCGTGAGAATGGCCGACTGCTGTACGTTCGGGTCGTGCCTGCGCGAGGTATACCCTACACGCTGATCGACGCCGATGGCGATGGCGAAGTGGACCGACCGCGGCCGATGAGCAACGAAGTGCTGCCGGTGTTCTACGACATCAAGCTGCCCAGGCGACGCGAGCCAGCCGCCGACGGGCAGGAATAGCCCCACCAAAGGGCGCTGCGCCATGCTTGCGATCAGCGCCTGGATCGAGCGCTTTCTCGACCGGCTCGGACTGCTCCTGCTGGCCGCCGCGCTGCTGGTCGTCGTGGGCGAGTTCGCCATCGTCGCGCTGCGCTATGGCCTGTCCTGGACCCGGCCCTGGCTGCAGGAATCGGTGCTGGCCGCCAATGCGGTGCTGTTCCTGCTCGGCGCCGCCTACACCCTGCGCCATGACGGCCATGTCCGGGTCGATCTGTGCTCGCGCCACTGCTCGCCATGCACCCGGGCGCTGCTGGAGCTGATCGGGATCTGCGTGTTCCTGCTGCCCTTCCAGCTGTTCCTGCTCTGGATCAGCGTCCCCTACGCCTGGCGCAGCTGGATGATTGGCGAGGGCTCCGGTCAGCACGGTGGCCTGCCTGCGGTCTATCTGGTCAAGGCGCTTATCCCGCTGGCCGCGGCGCTGCTGCTGCTGGCCGGTATCGGCCGTGGCCTGCGCGCGCTGGACTGTTGGCTGCGGGCCGAGCCGCCCGCTACCGGACCGAGCCTGCATGAACCTGGCTGATCTGCTGGCGCTGGGTTTGTTTGTCACCCTGCTGGCGGCCCTGTTGCTGGGCTTCCCGGTCGCCCTGACTCTGGGCGGCGTGGCCTTGCTGTATGCCGGACTGGGCATCGCGCTGGGTGTGTTCGACCCCAGCTTCCTCGACGCCCTGCCCAATCGCATCTTCGGCATCGTCGGCAACGAAACCCTGCTGGCGGTGCCGCTGTTCGTGTTCATGGGCGTGATGCTGGAGCGCTCCAGGGTAGCCGAACAGCTGCTGACCACGTTGGCGGCGTTGTTCGGCTCGCTCCGCGGTGGCTTGGCGCTGAGCGTGCTGGCGGTCGGCGCGGTGCTGGCCGCGAGCACTGGTATCGTCGGCGCAACCGTGGTGACGATGGGCCTGATCTCGTTGCCGACGATGTTGCGCCTGGGCTACGACCCGAAACTCGCCAGTGGCGTCATCGTCTCTTCCGGCACGCTGGGCCAGATCATCCCGCCGTCACTGGCGCTGGTGCTGCTGGGCGATGTGATCTCCAGTGCGTACCAGCAGGCACAGCTGGCGCAGGGCAATTTCTCGCCGAAGTCCGTTTCGGTCGGTGATCTGTTCATCGGTGCCCTGGTGCCGGGCCTGTGTCTGATCGCGATGTATGCGATCTACGTCGTGCTGGTGGCCTGGCGGCGCCCTCTGGCCGCCCCCGCAGTCCCGCCTGAGCAGCGCGCGCCGGTGCACCCGCGCGCCGTGCTCGATGCGCTGCTGCCACCGCTGCTGCTGATTGTCGCGGTACTCGGGTCGATCCTTGGCGGCATCGCCACTCCGACCGAAGCGGCCGCGGTCGGCGCGGTCGGCGCCACGTTGATTGCGACCGTCCGCCACCAGCTGACGCGAGCGCGACTGCGCGAAACCCTCGACAGCACGGTCAAGGTCACTTCCATGGTGTATCTGATCCTGATCGGTGCTGCGCTGTTCACGCTGGTGTTCCGCGGTTACGGCGGCGATAGCCGGGTCGCCGAGTTGCTGCAGGCGATGCCCGGAGGACTGCTCGGCGCGCTGATCATCGTCAACCTGACCATGTTCGCACTCGGCTTCGTGATCGACTTCATCGAGATCACCTTTGTCGTCGTGCCCATCGTCGCGCCGGCGCTGCTGATGCAGGGCGTCGATCCGGTCTGGCTGGGCGTGCTGTTTGCGATCAACCTGCAGACCAGCTTCCTGACTCCGCCGTTTGGTTTCGCCCTGTTCTACCTCCGCGGCGTCGCCCCGACCGAGCTGCGCACCGGCGACATCTACCGCGGCGCGATGCCTTTCGTCGCGATCCAGCTGCTGATGCTGGCGCTGCTGATCGTGTTTCCGGGATTGGTGGTGGGGGTGGGGTAGCGGGTGCGATTCAAACTGATGTTTCGGCGAGTCTGGTGGTTGCAGGGCACAGGGCCAGGGCACAGGGCCCAGGGCCCAGGGCCCAGGGCCCAGCAAGGTCAAGAGCCGACTTGAGGCCAGTCAAGACACGATGGCAGCGCGAAAGCTTCCGTACTCGCCTCAGCTTGGCTCCGGACTGGGCCCTGAGCCCTGGTCCCTCAGTCCATTGCAGGTGCCCCAAGACATCAGTTTGATTCGCACCCTGGGGTAGCTCGTTTTGCGCGGAGGTTTGCGCGCGCTCACCCGCTGGGCGCCGCATTCCCCCGATAACTCAGCGCCTCGGCCAGATGACTGCTGTCGACCCGCTCGGCGCCGCTCAGGTCGGCGATCGTGCGGGCTACCCGCAGGACCCGGTGATGGCCGCGAGCCGACAGCGCGAGTCGTTCCAGCGCGCGGTTCATCAGGTTGCGCTCGGCCGGACCGAGGGCCACGTGCTCGGCCAGCTGGCTGGTGCCCAGTTCGCTGTTGAGCATGCCCTGACGCTCGGCCTGGCGCTGCCTCGCCTGTGCCACCCGCGCGGCAACAACCGCCGAGGGCTCGCCGTCCGGGGTGCTGCCGGGATCGATCGCACTGACCGGCGGACGTGGCACCCGCAATTGCAGATCGAGCCGGTCCAGCAGCGGACCGGAGATCCGACTCTGGTAGCGCGCGACCTGATCCGGCCCGCAACGACAGCGCCCGGAGGGATCGTCGAGCCAGCCGCAGGGGCACGGGTTCATCGCCGCCACCAGCTGGAAGCGGGCCGGGAACTCGGCCTGATGGGCCGCTCGTGAGACGATCACGCGGCCGGATTCCAGCGGTTCGCGCAGCACCTCCAGCGTGGCCCGGGTCCATTCGGTCAGCTCGTCCAGGAACAGCACGCCCTGATGGGCCAGCGAGATCTCGCCGGGTCGCGGTTGCGAGCCACCGCCGGCCAGGGCCACCGCCGAGGCGGTATGGTGCGGTGCCCGGAACGGTCGCCGGTGGAAGCGCCGCGGTGCGAAGGCGTGGCCGGCTACCGAAGCGACTGCCGCGGCCTGCAGCGCTTCGGCCTCGCTCATCGGCGGCAACAGGCTGGACAAGCGGCTGGCGAGGAGGGTCTTGCCCGACCCCGGCGGGCCGACCAGCAGCAAGTGATGGCCACCGGCGGCAACGATCTCCAGTGCGCGGCGGGCCTGCGGCTGACCGCGCACATCGATCAGATCCACTTCCGCCTCGTCGGTCGTCGTCGGCGGCGCGACGCAGCGCGGCAGACCCTCCCGCCCGACCAGATGGGCGACCACATCGAGCAGGGTTTGCGCCGCATGGCACTGCGCGCTGGCCACCAGACCAGCCTCCTCGGCATTGCTCGCCGGGACGATCACCCGGCGGCCGACCTGGCTGGCCTGCAGCACCGCCGGCAGCAGGCCGTTGACCGCCCGCAGTGCGCCGGTCAGGCCCAACTCGCCGTAGAACTCGTGCCGCTCCAGACACTCGACAGGGATCTGCCCGGACACCGCCAGAATGCCCAGCGCGATCGGCAGGTCGAAGCGACCACCACCCTTGGGCAGGTCGGCCGGGGCCAGGTTGACGGTCAGCTTGCCGAAGGGAAAGTCCAGATTGGACGAGATCAGCGCCGCCCGCACCCGGTCGCGGCTTTCGCGCACTTCGGCTTCGGGCAGACCGACGATCGAGAAGCCGGGCAGGTTGGCGGTGGTCAGGTGCACCTCCACGCTGACCTCGGGGGCATAGACGCCGACCGCGGCACGGGTATGGATGACGGCGATCTGGCTCATCGGTGTTTCCAGTGGCTAAGGTCTTGGAGCAAGGGAAAGGGAGCCGGGGGCCAGTCGCCAGACCGGCCGAAACCAGCGCCGACCCAGTGGGCCGACAGAAGCAAGGAAAATGCAGGATCCGGCGCCGGGCCGGATCGGAAGGCGGTGGTGCGGTCCGGCTAGCCGGTTTCGCCCTCGAACTCGGCCAGCCGCGATTCCAGCCGTTCGAGCTTGTCGCGGGTCCGCCGCAAGATTTCGCGCTGGACCTCGAACTCCTCTCGCGTCACCAGATCCAGATGCTGCAAACCGCCCTGCAGCACGCTGCGGAAGTTCTGGGTCAGATCCTCGCGCGCATCCTTCAGGTCCGCCGGCAACAGGCTGGCCAGCCGGCGCGCCAGGTCATCAAGCTTGAGCATGTCGATCACGCGAATCTCCTTGTAAATGGCGTGTAGCCAAATCTGAGCGCTGCCGGCTGTCGCTGATCCCTCAGCCCTCAGCCCTCAGCCCTGCGTTCAAGAGGGATTCTAGCCGGCCGGCCGTGTGCCGTCTGTCAGCCTTTGGCGCCAGTTGATGGCAGATTATTCCTACGCGGTCGCGGCCTGCGCTGGGGTGCAATTCAAAGACTTCGTATCGTTGCATCAGCTTGACTCGCACCCCGCCGCTTCATTGCGCTGCAACATTCGCCCCCCCTGTGCTACCGTCCGCGCTCCCACGATGGACCGACTCTGGCGCGCCATGGCGATCGACGACGCTGCCCTCGACAAGCTCGCATTCCTCGCCCGGCTGGAGCTGCCGGAAGCGACCCGGGAGACCGTGCGCGCCGACCTGGAACGCATGCTCGGCTTCGTCGATGCGCTGCAGCAGGTGGTGGTCGATGGCATCGAGCCGATGGCCCATCCGGCCGCCAGTCAGTCGGTATTGCGTGCCGACCAGGCCGACGCGACCGATCGCAGTGAGGCGCTGCTGGCACTCGCCCCGGCGGCCAGTGCCGGGCTCTATCTGGTCCCGAAGGTGATCGAATGAGCCTGCCGACCGGTCTGCGGGCGCAGCGCGCGGCGCTGGCCGGTGGCGAGTGCTCTGCGCGCGAACTGCTGGACGCGGCCTTGGCGCGAGCGAATGCCTGGGAGCACCTGAACGCGTGGATCAGCCGCTGCGATCCTCGGTCGCTGCAGGCCGCCGCCGACGGGATCGACGCGCGTGCGACCGCTGCGGAGCCGCTGGCGGGTATCCCCTACGCGCACAAGGATCTGTACTGCACCGCGGGCGTCCGCACGACCTGCGGCTCGCGCATGCTCGAGCACTTCGTGTCGCCCTATTCGGCCACCGTACACGAGCGCATCGAGGCGGCCGGCGCGCTGCTGCTGGGCAAGGCCAATCTGGACGAGTTTGCGATGGGCTCGTCGAACGAGCACAGCTACTTCGGCGCTGTCGCAAATCCCTGGGATAGCGGCCGAGTTCCTGGTGGCTCCTCCGGCGGCTCGGCTGCGCTGGTGGCCGCCCGCGTGGTGCCCTTCGCGACCGCGACCGACACCGGTGGCTCGATCCGTCAGCCGGCGGCCTATTGCGGCGTCACCGGGATCAAGCCCAGCTACGGCCGGGTCTCGCGCTGGGGCATGGTCGCCTATGCATCGAGCCTGGACCAGGGTGGCGTGATCGCCCAGAGCGCGGCCGATTGTGCCCATGTTCTCAAGCTAATGGCCGGTTTCGATCCGCGCGACGCGACCTCGCTGGACGAACCAGTGCAGGACTATGTCAGCGAGCTGGGACAATCCCTGCGCGGCCTGCGCATCGGCGTGCCGGGCTGCTTCTTCAGCGCCGGAGTCGCAGCCGGCGTGACCGCCGCGGTGCGTACCGCGCTGGCCGAACTGGCCGCCGCCGGCGCCGAACTGGTCGAGATTGAACTGCCGCACGCCGAGCTGGCGATCGCCGCCTACTACGTCATCGCCCCGGCCGAGGCCTCGAGCAATCTGGCCCGCTATGACGGCGTGCGTTACGGCCATCGCTGCGAGGCTCCGCGGGATCTGGACGATCTGTACCGCCGCTCGCGCTCCGAGGGCCTCGGCGCCGAGGTGCAAAGGCGGATCATGGTCGGCAGCTATGTGCTGTCCTCGGGCTATTTCGATGCCTACTACCTGCGCGCGCAGAGGGTGCGGCGATTGATCGCGCAGGATTACGCGCAGGCCTTCGAGCGGGTCGATCTGATTGCCGGACCGACCGCGCCCACCGTCGCCTTCAAGCGCGGCGAAAAGCTGGCCGATCCGGTCGCGATGTACGCCGAGGACGTCAACACGGTGGGCGTGAACCTGGCCGGCCTGCCGGCGATCTCGGTCCCTTGCGGCTTCGATCAGGGACTTCCGGTTGGACTGCAACTGATCGGACCAAGCCTGAGCGAGGCGCGCCTGCTCGCCGCCGCCCACCAGTATCAGTTGCTGAGCGACTGGCACACGCGCGCACCGATGCTGCCGGAGTGCGCCGCATGAGCGCCTGGCAGGCCGTGATCGGGCTGGAAGTGCATGTGCAGCTGGCCACGCACTCGAAGATCTTCTCGGCCTCGCCGACCGCCTATGGCGCCGAAGCCAACACTCAGGCGAACGAGATCGATCTGGGTCTGCCCGGCGTGCTGCCGGTGCCGAACGCCGCAGCGGTGCGGCTGGCAGTGCGTTTTGGGCTCGCAGTAGGTGCACAGATCGCCCCGCTGAGTACCTTCGAGCGCAAGAACTATTTCTATCCGGATCTACCCAAGGGCTATCAGATCAGTCAATACGCGCAACCGATCGTCGCCGGTGGCGTGGTCCGGGCGCGACGCGAGGATGGCAGCGCGCTGGATGTGCAGCTGACCCGCGCGCATCTGGAAGAAGACGCCGGCAAGAGCCTGCACGACGCCTTCGCCAGCGCCACCGGGCTGGACTACAACCGTGCCGGCACGCCCTTGCTGGAAATCGTCACCGAGCCGGTGCTGCACAGTGCCAGCGACGCGGTGGCCTATCTGAAGGCGCTGCATACGCTGGTGCGCTGGCTGGGCATGTCCGACGGCAACATGCAGGAAGGCTCGTTCCGCTGCGACGCCAATGTCTCGGTGCGGCCCGCAGGGAGCACCACGCTGGGCACCCGCAGCGAAGTCAAGAACGTCAACTCCTTCCGTTTCGTCGAAAAAGCGATCGGCTACGAGATCGAGCGCCACATTCGCCTCTACGAGCGCGGCGAGCGGCCGGTGCAGGAAACCCGCCTGTACGACGCCGCGCGCGATGAGACCCGGCCGATGCGGAGCAAGGAACAGGCCGAGGACTACCGCTACTTCCCCGATCCGGACCTGCCGCCGATCCCGGCCAGTGCCGAGCTGATCGATGCCGAGCGCGCCGCGCTGCCGGAACTGCCGGCCGACCGTTTCGCCCGTTATGTCAGCGAGCTGGGCCTGAGCGACTACGACGCCGCCCTGCTGACCGCCGACCGCGTCCTGGCCGACTACTTCGAGGGCGTACTGGCCGTCGTGCCCAACGAGGCCAAGCGTGCCGCCAACTGGGTCCTGGTCGAGCTCGGCGCCGCGCTCAATGCCCAGCAGCGAGGCATCGAGCAGTGCCCGCTGCCGGCCGCGCGGCTAGGTGGGCTGCTGGCGAAGCTGGCCAGTGCTGAGATCAACGGCAAGATCGCCAAGCAGGTCTTCGAGGCGATGTACGGCAGTGGCGAGAGCTCAGAGGAGGTCATTGCCCGGCTCGGCCTGAAGAAGATGGACGACAGCAGCGCGCTGGTGCCGATCATCGACGCGATTCTGGCCCAGCACCCGGAGCAGGTCGCCCAGTACCAGGCCGGTCAGGACAAGCTGCTGCAGTTCTTCATCGGTCAGGTCATGCGGGCGACCCGCGGGCAGGCGGATGCGGGGCTGCTCAAGGACCTGCTCGCCGCTCGGTTGTACCCGCACAAATGACCACAACAGGCAGCTTCAATTCTGCGCTGGCGAGTGTGGAAGAGGGCCCAGGGCCCAGGGCCCAGGGCCCAGTAGCGCACCGGCACTGCCACGCGAGTGAAGTCGGTCGACAAGTTGGTGACTGCGCTGCGGCCGGTGCGAGAGTTCAGGCCCAGCAGAGCTTTTGCATCTCAAGTCCGACTCGCCCCACGGGTTGGTCGAGCCGCCAACCTGCCTTTCTGGGCCCTGGGCCATCGATGTTTCGCCTCATGACCCACTTACGACGCTGGGCCGCTCTACTGGGCCCTGGGCCCTGAGCCCTGGGCCCTCCAAACAACACTCGATAGCGAATACTCGCGGTCCCCCGCCCACCGTCAACCGGAGCCCCAAAATGCGCGCACTGATCTGCGGATCCCTCGCCTACGACACCATCATGGTGTTCCAGGATCGATTCATGAACCACATCCTGCCGGACAAGGTGCACATGCTGAATGTGGCCTTCTATGTGCCGCAGATGCGGCGCGAGTTCGGGGGTTGCTCGGGCAACATCAGCTACAACCTGAAGCTGCTCGGTGGCGAGCCGGTGCCCTTTGGCGCGGTGGGTCAGGACTTCGGTCCGTACCGGGCGCACATGCAGGCCTGCGGAATCGAGCTGAGTCATGTCCGCCAACTCGACGACTGCTTCACCGCCCAGGCCTTCATCACCACCGATCTGGACGACAATCAGATCACCGCCTTCCATCCCGGCGCGATGCAGCGCTCGCATGAGGCCAGCGTGCGCGAAGTCGAAGGCGTCAAGATTGCCATCGTCGCACCCGACAATCGCGATGCGATGCTCAACCACGCCCGCGATCTGGCCGATCAGGGCATTCCCTTCATCTTCGATCCCGGCCAGGCGATGCCGTTGTTCGACGGCAAGGACTTCCGTGCCTTCATCGAGCAGGCCACCTATGTCACGGTCAACGACTACGAAAGCCAGGTCCTGTCCGAGCGCACCGGCTGGACCCCGGCGCAGATCGCGCAGCGGGTCGAGGCCTATATCGTCACCCGCGGCGGCGACGGTTCGCACTGGCACACTCGTGATGGCGTGATCGAGATCCCCTGCGCCAAGGCCAGCCGCATCGCCGACCCCACCGGCTGCGGCGACGCCTACCGCGCCGGCCTGATCTTCGGTCTTTCCAAAGGCTTCGACCTGGAAACCACCGGCCGCATCGCCTCCCTCGCCGGCACGATCAAGATCGAGCACCCCGGCACCCAGAACCAGTCCTACACCCCGGCCGAGTTCAGTCGGCGCTTTGTGGCGGAGTTTGGGTATGGCTATGGGTAGGAGCAGGGCTGAGGGCTGAGGGTGAGCTCCGCGAATCGCATCAACGGGTCAAGGCGCGCTTGAACGGAACCCCGAGTTGTACTCGGGCGATCGGCGTCAATGCAGCTCGCCGGTAGCACCTCGATGCTGCCGGCTCTTCCTGACACCCTCACCCCTCAGCCCTCTGCCCCCGAATCAGCCCGCCCTCAACACGAACGCCAGCACATTCCCGCCGGGATGATCGGCGACCAGGCGGCGGATGCGTTCGCGTTCGTTCGGGCCGGGGCGTTCGGTCGTGGTCGACATTTCCCACATGCGGCTTTCGGCTTCGACGGCAAAGCCGGCCTCGCTGATCATCGCGCGCCAGCGGGCCTCGTCCAGCGGGGCTTCGTCCGGGTCTTCCGGAATCTCGCCCTGATAGTGCCGCTGGCCGCCCAGTGCTTGCCGGTTCCAGGCCTCGATCTCCGCCGGCGCCGCGCCCACTTCGACCGGCTCGGCCAGGACGATCCGGCCCCGCTCCGAACACAGGGATCGCAACTGCCGCAGCAATGCCTGGCGATCGGCCTCAAGCAGGTGATGCAACACGCCGACACAGGAGATGAGGTCGAAAGGTGCGCAGCATGAGCGGGCAAACTGGTTCAGATCGCTCTTGATCAGTACCACGT
>DAIMJK010000013.1:0-2867 GCA_036722245.1 Lysobacterales bacterium | reverse complement strand
GTGATCCAGACCCCGCTCAATCAGATTGGTGCGCGCCGCGGCGAGCATCCCGGCACTGTGATCCACGCCGAGCGCGCTGCGAAATCGCTCGGCGTAGCGCAGCAGCATGTGACCGGTGCCGCAGCCCAGGTCGAGCATGCTGTCGCGACCGCCGAAGGCCTGTGCGAAACCCTCGAACAGGATGCCGATGGTGTAGATCCTGGGGTTGACGACCAGATGGTCGTACTGCGCAGCCACGCCATCGTGGTAGCGCTCGTCACGCAGGTAGATGCCCCTGCTGTCGGCTGGTGTGCGGTCCATGGCTGGCTGTCCTCGAAGCTGAATTTCTGAAGCGTGTCGTCGTAGCCCAGGGCGTGAATCGACCCGCCATCGTGCCGCGGAGAATACACGCAGTCGGCGCAGCGCTCTGGCCAGGCGCTACCTGCCGCCGAGCGGCCGCTCCATGGAACCCTGAGTCGTGCTCGGTACCTTTACCCCACGGCAACGTAACCCTCACGCCCGTCGCGGCCGACCTCACCGATGTCTGCACAAGCTTCGCGCCTATTCAACATCGGCCACATCCGCGAAGCTGCAGTCTGGTGGGGTGGATTCCCCACCTGATGGAGATGAATATGCGCACCATGATCAAGAGTCTTAGCGTCGCCGTTGCCCTGACCGTTGCCAGCGCTGCCAGCGCCGGTAGCTACGACAAGGCAGGCAAGGACATCGTCGCGATCGCCTCCGGCAATCCGGACTTTTCCACTCTGGTCACCGCCCTCAAGGCCGCTGACCTGGTAGGTACGCTGCAGGGCGAGGGTCCGTTTACGGTGTTCGCACCGACCAACGCGGCTTTCGCCAAGCTGCCGGCCGGCACGGTCGATAACCTGCTCAAGCCGGAGAACAAGGATCAGCTGGTGTCCGTGCTGACCTATCACGTCGTTTCCGGCGAGGTGAAGGCAGCCGATGTGGTCAAGTTGTCCGAGGCCACCACCGTCAACGGCCAGACCATCGACATCGACACCAGTAACGGCGTGACGATCGGCAATGCCAGCAACGGTACTGCCACCGTCGTGACCACTGACATCGATGCCAGCAACGGCGTGATTCACGTGATCGATTCGGTGATTCTGCCTGAGTAGCGAAAGAGCAGTTCCAGTAGCCAGTTCCAGTGGCCAGTGAAAGCCGTAGGCGACGGGTTGATCGCCAGGCCTCGAAACAAGCCACATGACGAAACCAAAGGCGCCCCGGTCCCGGATCGGGGCGCCTTTTTTGTTACTCTTGGCCGCATCGTTCGCATCGGTTCGGGCCTGAGTGGTGGCCCGGGCCGGCGCGTGTTTTCGCTCGTTCGGACTACCGGGTGACCATCAATGAGAGCAGGGGTCCCGCAGTATTGATGAGACCGACGCTCCGCCCTGGCGTACTCGTTCGCTCCGTTGCGGTCTTCTTCCTGCTGAGCCTGACCGCTTGCCAGAGTCCTGCGCCGCGCCAAGTCCCCCTTTCCGACCCGACGCCATTGGCCGCCAGCCAGGCCGGGCTCGACTTCGCGCAGGTCACCGAGCGCTTCGTCAGTGCCTCGATGGCACAGGACATGATCGATTCGGTCGCCAGCTGGGATGCGCCGGACGGCAGGCGCTGGGCGCTGGTGACCGGCAAGCAGAGCGACCAGTTGCTGGTCTTCGATGGCAGCTCCGGTGAGTTGCTCACGCGCTTTGGCAGCAGCGGCAGTGGTCCGGGTCAGTTCAACTACCCGAACGGGATTTTCGTGATCGAGGATCTGGTCTGGATCGTCGAGCGCGACAATCGCCGCGTGCAGTTGCTGCGGCTGCCAGACTTCGAGCCGCTGGGCAGCTTCGGGGAGAGCGAGCTGCGCGCGCCCTACGGCCTGTGGCTGCGCAAGGTTGGCGAGGCATTCGAGCTCTATGTCTCCGATGCCTTCATGCTGCCGCCGAATTACCAGACCGTCCCGCCGCTGGCCGAACTGGCGCAGCGCTTCAAGCGCTATCGAGTCTCGCTGGGCGACGGCGACTTGAGAGTGCTACTGCTCGGGCCCTTCGGCGCGACCGATCCGGCTGGCGCGATCCGTATCGCCGAGTCGCTGTGGGGTGATCCCGCCTTTGATCGGCTGCTGATTGCCGAGGAGCACCGGCCTACTGGCACCTTGCTGCGGCTGTATGATCTGCAGGGACAATACCGCGGCCGGGATGTCGGCGCGGGTGAGTATCGGGCCGAGGCTGAAGGGATCGCGCTGTGGCACTGCCCTGACGGTTCGGGCTACTGGATCGGCGTCGACCAGTTCACCGACCGCACCGTCTTTCATCTGTATGACCGCGAACAGCTCGAACATCGCGGCTCGTTCGCCGGCCAGTACACCGCCAACACCGACGGCATCTGGCTGGAGCAAAGGCCAAGCGAGACCTTTCCGGCCGGCGTCCTGTACGCGATCCACGACGACCAGGCCCTGACCGCCTTCGACTGGCGCGACATCGCCGCCGCGCTGGGCTTGAAGGTCGACTGCCACGCTGAGGGCTGAGGGCTGAGGGCTGAGCAAGAGTGTTTCGAGGCAGCGCTTTCCACGTCAAGCCCCAATCGCCGCCTCGAAGCACACGGTCGCTACGAAACAGCAAGTCTGATCCCTCAGCTCTCAGCCCTCAGCCCTGCTACAGATTGAAACAGCAAGTCTGATCCCTCACCCCTCAGCCCTCAGCCCTGTTCTTGAGACCCTCACCCTTCAACCCTGGCCCACGCAATCAGTCGAGAGCAAACCCACTCTCGTAGCCGCGCGTGCTGGCCGCCCGCTGGGCTTCCTTGCGCAGGTAGCAGCGGCCGATGGCCAGCCGTTCGATGTCGGTGCCCATGAAGCAGCGGAAGGCGTCTTCGGGACTGCCGAC
>DAIMJK010000012.1:0-20171 GCA_036722245.1 Lysobacterales bacterium | reverse complement strand
GTTGCGGTCACTGGGGCTGGATCAATGCTCGACGCCCTGATCGACGGCCAGCGGGTCGACGCCATTTCGCTCGCCGAGCGGGGACTGCACTACGCTGATGGGATCTTCGAGAGCATCCGCCGCGAGCAGGGGGAGATGCCGCTGTGGCCGTGGCACCAGGCCCGGCTGGCCTTCTCCGCGCGCGCGTCGGGACTGATCCTGCCCGATACGGACATCATCCGGGCGCAGCTCAGGGCACTCGCGCCGGCTCACCCCAACTGTGCGATCAAGCTGATGCTGTGGGCCGCCGAGGCCGAGCCTGGCTATGGCCGGCGCTGGCCCCAACGCAGCCGGCTGGCACTGCTGGCCCAGCCGCTGCCCGCAGCGAAGGATTGCATCGAGGCGGTCAGCGCGACCCTCCCGCTGGCCTTCGGGGGGAGTCCACGCGGGCTCAAGAGTCTGGCCCGGATCGAGCAGGTACGCGCCCACAGCCAGGCGCTTGCGGCAGGCGTCGATGCCGCGCTGCTGCGCGACCACAAGGCTCGACCGCTGTGCTTCAGCCATGGCAACCTCTATGCGCGACTGGGCTCTACACTGCTGACGCCCCCCGTGGCGCATGGCGCGCTGGCAGGGGTGACCCGGGCCTGGCTGCTCGGCCAGTCGGATCTGGACCTGAGGGTCAGGCCGCTGTCGGTCGGGCTGCTGGCGCAGGCCGATGAAGTGCTGTTCAGCAATGCCTTGCGCGGCGTGCTGCCAGTATCGGTTATTGATGGTCGCAAGCTGGTCGCTGGCGAATGGGCTGCGCGGCTGGCGCGACGCTGGCAGAATCTGATGGCCGGCCGTTCCGGCGCAGACAAGGGAAGCGGTGACTGATGGGTCGCAGGAGGACTACGAAGGACACGGGCAAAAAGGCCAAGGCGCGAGGGATGCTGCGGCGACGTGCCTGGGCGAGTCTGCTGCTGGCGGTTCTCGGGGTGGCTCTGGTCACCCTGGCGCTGCAATCCTGGCATGGCTATACGCGCTTCAAGAACGAGCCGCTGGTGTCGTCCGAGCGGGTGTTGCTGATCGAGCAGGGCGTCGGTTTCAACGGCATCGTCGATCGCTTGCGCAGCGAGTCGGCACGGCCGCACCCACGCTGGTACTGGCGATTGCTGGAGCGCGAACTGGGCATCGGTCGGCGCCTGAAGGCGGGCGAGTACCAGCTGCGGGCCGACATGACGCCGGTTGACGCGCTGCGACTGCTCGAGTCCGGCCGCGTGCTGCAGTACCGCTTCACGATTCTCGAAGGCAACCGCTTCGCCGATGTGCGGCGAGAGTTGCGCGCTGATCCGATCCTGCTGCAGACCCTCGACGGCCTGGACGAGACGGCGATACTGCAGCGCATCGGCGCGGTGCAATCCCGGGCCGAAGGCCTGTTTCTGCCGGAGACCTACCAGTTCCCGCGTGGATTCACCGATCTGCAACTGCTCGAGCGGGCCTACTGGGCGATGCAGCGCGAGCTCGAGCAGCAATGGGCCGAGCGCGACGCCGATCTGCCGTTGCGCAATCCCTACGAGGCGTTGATCCTGGCCTCTGTGGTGGAGAAGGAGACCGGCAAGATCGACGAGCAGCCGCAGGTCGCTGGTGTGTTCATCAACCGGATGCGTATCGGTATGCGGCTGCAGAGCGATCCGACCGTGATCTACGGGCTGGGGGATGCCTTTGACGGCAATTTGCGGCGAGTCGATCTGCGCACCGACACGCCCTACAACTCCTACACCCGGGCCGGACTGCCACCGACCCCTATCGCTTTGCCCGGTGCCGCTGCGATCCGCGCGGTGCTCCATCCGGCCACTACGGATGCCTTCTATTTTGTCGCCAGCGGCGATGGACGGCATCAGTTTTCGCGCACGCTCGCCGAACATAACCGCGCCGTTGCCCGCTATCGGGCGAGTCTGCGGCAAGACCGATGATGAGCTCGATCGACATTGACCGGATGCCCTGGCTGCAGCCGCAGCTGCGGCAATATGGCCAGATGATCAGCAACGGGCGTTTGCCGCATGCGCTGTCCATCGAAGGGCCTGCCGGCCTCGGCAAGCGCCTGCTGGGCGAGCATCTGCTGCGCTGGTTGCTGTGTGGCCAGCCCGGTGCCGTCGGCGCGTGTGGTCGGTGTGCCGACTGTCTGCAGTTGGCTGCCGGCCAGCACCCGGACCAGATACTGATCGAGCCCGATTCCGACAGCGGCCGCCAGATCACGATCAAGGCGATGCGTGCGCTGAGTGGCCGGCTCGCCCTGCGGCCGCAGCGGCAGGGTCGTCAGGTCGCCCTGCTGGTTCCGGCCGAGGCCTTGAACGAGCCTGCGGCCAATGCGCTGCTCAAGACCCTCGAAGAGCCCAGCGACGATTCCCATCTGATCCTGGTCAGCCATCAGCCGACCCGCTTGCCGATCACACTGCGCAGTCGCTGCGTGCGCAGCACGATCGCGCCTCCGTCGGCGGCGGAGCTGCGCCATTGGCTGGCAGACCAGACCGATACGCAGACCGATCTGGAACTGATACTGATCCAGTGCGCCGGCCGCCCGCTGCACGCGCTGGCCGCGCTGGGTGGAGAGCAGGTGGCGCAATGGCAGCAATTGCGGCAGATCGTCGAGCAGTGCCTGAGTGGTCGCAGCTCGCCGATGGCCGGTGCGCGCAGTCTGGCCCAGACACCGGATCTGGCGCTCGACTTTCTGGCCCACATGCTTGAAGCAGCGGTCGCCGGCGAACTGCAGCCGGACTCGCAGAGCAGCCAGCGCGGCTTGACATCGGCGCGGCGGCAGTCGACGCTTTGGCGTGCATGGCAAGCCTGCAGACAGGCATCCGCCCAGCTGGGCAGTGGCCTGCGCGAAGATCTGGCGCTGGCACAGGTATTGGACTTGTGTGTGCAGGCGCTGGGCCCGGACGGAACCAGGAGAATCAATGCATGAGTACTGCCGGTGGCCCCAGACAGGGCATCTTGTCGCTGTCGATCAAGGACAAGGGCGCGCTGTATCTGGCTTACATGCCGTTTGTCCGGGGAGGGGGGCTTTTCGTTCCGACCACCCGGCCCTATCACCTCGGCGATGAGGTATTCATCCTGCTGACCCTGATGGACGAGAAGGATCGATTGCCGGTGGCCGGACGGGTGGTCTGGGTCACCCCGCAAGGCTCCCAGGGCAATCGTCAGGCGGGGATCGGCGTGCAGTTCAACGAAGGTTCCGATGGCGAAGCGGTGCGGACCAAGATCGAGACGATGCTTGCTGGTACGCTGGGGTCAGATCGCAATACCCACACCATGTAGCAGCCAGGATTGGACAGACCATGAGTTCCGATGCGTCGGCCGGCGCCACCACCGAGCTGTATCTGGGCGGCGACGGACAAGTGCCGGAGGGCTTTTACGCCAAGCTGATTGCCACCTCGTCGCCACTGGTCATCCTGGACATTGCCAATGCCACCCCGGTGATCGAGCACCTGCGTCTGCTGGCGCGACGGCAGGGCCAGTCAATCTATGCCTGGACACCCCAGACAGGGCTGGCGAGCCTGCGTGAAGCGGGAATCACCGTGCCGGGCAGCCAACGCCCGGCCGAAGCCTTGCGCTACGTGCTGCAGAGCAATCATTTTGGCATCTACCTGTTTCCGGAGATCACCCCGCAGTTGTATGCGCAGTTCGGCCCGCAACTGCGACAGATCGCACGAGCGCAGCCTGGAGTTGAGCGTAAAGTCGTGTTGATGGGTTCGCAGATTCGATTGCCGGCGGGTCTGGAGGCGCTATGCAGTCGCATGAGTGTCGTGCAACGGCACGCGCCCAGAATCCGCCTCCGTGACGGACGTTGGGTCAACTGATGGATTGCAAGGCAGGCGGTAGCAACTGATGGACGCCGGTGCGGCCTTCATGATCGTTTCGTCCTCGCGCGAGGACCGGCGAGATCTGTTTGACGCCCTCGATGGTGGCGAGTTCGACACGATTCTCACCGCGCGTGACTTCGACCAGGCCAACAGCCTGCTCGACCACGGCGCCAGCCCGGTGCTGGTGATCGTCGAGTTCTGCGGCAGTGGCGAGGACGCGCTCGCCCTGTGTCAGCGATTGGCGGCCGAAGTCAGCGGTCTGCGCGGGGTGCTCGGGCTGTTGCCGCAGGGATCGCGCCATGACAGTTATGGCTGGGGCGTGGCGGTGACCGGCGTCAGTCACTGGTTACGCTCGCCGATCGACGCGCTGGAGCTGCGCCATGCCCTGGAGCTGTCCGCCTCGGCCAATACCGGCGACTCGCCCATCGCACAAGGCCCAGTGGTCGATACCGGCGCCGACGAAGCGCTCGCACTGGTCAACGGCGTCGATTGCCTGGTGGCGGATGATGAACGCAACCAGCAGGGTCTGACACGCCTTTGCAGCCACTACGGCATCGAATTGTTCAGTCTGTTGCGCGAGCGCGGTGGACAGGACACCGAACCGCAGGAGCTGGCGCGCTATCAGGTCGACGACCTTACCGACCCACACGAGGCGCTGTGGAACCATCAAAGCTACCACCACGTGCTGCAGGGCAAGTCGATCCTGATCGCCGATGGCGCCTTCGAGCGCATCCGCGACGTCTGGGTGCAGCGCCACAAGATCCGCTCCTGGATCGGCCTGCCGCTGTACAACGATCAGGACAAGGCGATCGGCGCGCTGCTGGCCGGCTCACGCAAGCCGCTGCCACGCTGGGATGCGGCACTGGCCAGCTTGCGCAATCTTGGTGAGCGTTATGCCTTGGCCTCGCTGGTTCATCACTACCGCATCGATAGCCGCTTCCGCGGCCTGCATGACCCGCTGACCAAACTGCCGAACCGCCTGCTGTTCAACGATCGGTTGCAATCGGCGCTGGCCGAGGCGCAGCGTAACGGTGAACAGTTCTCGGTACTGTTCGTCGATCTGGATCGATTCAAGACCATCAACGACAGCCTCGGTCATGCCGTCGGCGACCAGATGCTGGTGGCGGTGGCCAAGCGACTGCGTGCCACGGTGCGGGCCAGCGACACGGTCGCCCGCTATGCCGGCGACGAGTTCACGCTGGTCCTTCGCCACATCATTCAGCGTGATGATGTGCTGCGCATCGCGGACAAGATCACCCGTGTGCTGGAGGCGCCGCTGACGCTGACCGACGGCTCGGAAATGCAGATCACGGCCAGCATCGGCATCGCCTTCTTCCCCGAGGACAGCACCACCGCCGATGGCCTGGTCAAGTGCGCTGACATCGCGATGTACAACGCCAAGGGGATGGGCCGCAATACCTACCGAACCTTTGTTGCCGGCCCCGAGGATTCGCATCAGCAGCGTCTCAGCCTGGAGTCCAAGTTGCGTCAGGCCGAGAAGAACAACGAACTTCGGGTGTTCTACCAGCCACAGGTGGACGCCGAGTCCGAGGACATCGTCGGCATGGAAGCACTGGTCCGCTGGGAGCATCCGGAGCTGGGGCTGATTTCGCCGGGATTCTTCATCCCGCTGGCGGAGGAAACCGGGCTGATCATCCCGATGGGTGAATGGGTGCTGCGCGCGGCCTGCTTCGACACCGTGCGCTGGCAGCAGAAGTTCGACCTGCCGTTGCGCGTCAGCGTCAATCTGAGCGCGTTGCAGATCAAGCAGCCCAATCTGCTGGCGGTCGTGAAGGACGCCCTGCGCGACTCGGAACTGGCCGCCGAGAGCCTGGATCTGGAAGTAACCGAGAGCATCAACATCAAGACCATCCCGAACCTGATCGAGATCCTCAGTGAACTGCGCGCGCTGGGCTGCAACATCTCGATTGACGACTTCGGTACCGGCCAGTCCTCGCTCGACTATCTGAAACACTTCCCGGCCGACCGGATCAAGATCGACCAGACCTTCGTGCGCAACATCGGTATCGACCCGACCGACGAGGCGATCGTACGCGCCACCATCGACATGGCCCACAACATGCACTGCAAGGTCATCGCCGAAGGGGTGGAGATGGAAGATCATCTGCGCTTCCTGTGCGAGAACAATTGCGAGGAAATGCAGGGCTTCCTGTTCTGTCGACCGCTGCCCGCGGCCAGTTTCGAGAACATGCTCAGTGAACGCGAAAGGCTGTTGGCCGGGTGAGCGGGTCGCGACTTGTGCCTGTTCGAGTCCAGCCGCGGGCAACAGTAGGGTTGCCTGGCTTGAAGTCGGGAGTTGGGAGTCGGGAGTAAGAGCAAGCCAGTGCAAGAGCGAGAGCAAGAGCAAGAGCGGGGGCCATATGCGTTCGCGCGAAGGGTCGAGCGGCGCGATCGCCGTTGGCAGGCATGCTGCGGCAACGACAGCAAGAGCGAACCTCTAGCCGGTGCCCACTCCCGACTCCCGACTCTACCGACGCCGAAGCCTCTCGGCATCAGTTTGAATCGCACCAGCTCGGGCGCAGCCCAGCCGCCCGCCCCACCGATTTCACGCAATGATGAACTTTCCGCCGCCGCACAGGTCGATCTACGCTGTATGGGCGAACCGGTCCCGTGCATCGGTTCTGACACTGGAGTCGCTGCGCGCGCTGGATTCGGAACGGTTGGCTGCAATGCCGGGGTTGGCAGCAATGCCTAGGGACGGGACAGGGGGCTGGGGCCAGGATGGCTGAACTCGATGATGACAGCGCGCTGGTGGCCCGCGCCCAAGGGGGTGACGCGCGCGCCTTCGATCTGCTGGTGCGCAAGTATCAGCATCGGGTGCTCGGCCTGGTGGGCCGGATGGTGAGTGATTGGGCCGAGGCGCAGGACGTGTCGCAGGAAGTTTTCATGCGCGCCTGGCGTTCACTCGGGAACTTCCGTGGCGAGAGCAGTTTCTATACGTGGCTGTACCGGATTGCGGTCAACACATCAAAGAATCAGATCGTCGCCAGTGGACGCAGACCGATGACCGCAGAGTTGCAGACGGTCGAGGATGAACACTGGAGTGGTGCCGACAAGATGGCCGAGCAATCGACGCCGGAAAACGAATTGCTGCGTCAGGAAATGGAACAAAGCGTGGTCCGGACGGTCGAAGCATTACCGGAGGACATCCGCACTGCACTGACACTGCGCGAGGTGGATGGCTTGAGTTACGACGAGATTGCCGAGTTGATGCAGTGTCCGATTGGTACGGTGCGCTCCCGGATATTCCGGGGACGCGATGCGATAGAGCGAAACATCAAGGAGTTGCTGCCGTGACTGGAAAGCCTGAAGAATCCGATGCCGTTTGGTCGGCGCTGCTCGATGGCGAGGAGCGCTCCGATCTGCGCTTCGCGCTGGGCCGGGTCGAGCGTGATCCGGACGTGCAGCGGCGTTGGTCTAACTGGGCGCTTGCCGGTGACCTGCTGGCGCGTCGACCGGTCGCAATCGCACCGGCCGACTTTGCCGATCGCATCGCCGCTGCCGTGCGTGCCGAAGGTCGACCGGTCGCGCATCGCTCGCGCAACTCCTGGCTGCGGCTGGGCGGTGGCCTGGCGGTTGCCGCATCGGTCGCCTGGGTCGCGCTGACCTTCATCGCGGTACCGCAACAGCCAGCGGCCGATGCGCCGATCTCTCTTGCCGACACACCGCTGGTGTCACCGCCATCGCGGGCGCCGATGGTCGGCCCGGTCAGCGTCAACTCCCTGGGCGTGCAACAGGTGGCTGTCGGCGGGCTGGCCCAACCGGTCAGCTTCGTGCCCTTCCAGGGCGAAGATGCCTACTGGATTCGGCATGGCCTGGGTGCTCAGGTTGCGCCCCTGGGGTCGCTCGGCACGCTGGCCTGGCTGCCACGGGAGACACCGCCAGTCCAACCAGAGGTCACGCGGGAGGTTCGCTGATGCGGTTGCCGTTGTGGTGCGGGCTGGGTGGTCTGTGCCTTGGTGCCGCTGTGGCCTCCGCTCAGGAAGCCGAGGACTGGCTGGAGCGGATGGCCAAGGCCAATCGCAGTTACGTGTACAACGCTACGGTGGTTTTTGTCGCCGGTCCGGACATGACTGCATTGCGCGTATCGCAGGTCATCGAGGAAGGTAGGGTCCGGCAGCACGCCATCAATCTCACCGGCCCGCCGCAGACGATCGTGGCTGGCGCGGGCATCGCCCAGCGCAGCGCGGCCGCCGATAGTCCGCCGGAATATCTGGAAACGCCACTGGCGGTCGACGTGCCGGTGCGCGCCAACAGCTCGGCGATTCGCGCCAACTATCGGGTCAGCGTCGGGCCACAGGATCAGGTTGCCGGTCGACCGGTGCGCCGGCTGGACTTCATTCCGCTCGATACGCTGCGTTACCAGCGGCGCGCGTGGCTGGACGTCGAAACCGGCTTGCCGCTGCGCAGCGCCGTCATCGACGGTCAGATCGTACTCGAACAGATGCTGTTCACCGACGTTCAGTTCTCCAGCACCGCGCTGGAACCCGAGGAGATCGACCCGCGTCCGTCCGACAAGCGCGACTGGCCCGGCACTTGGCCACAGGGATTCGAGCTGCGGGCGCTGGTTGGCGGCAGCGATCGCCGCCAGTGGGTGTTTACCGACGGCCTGGCGGTGGTCTCGATCTTCGCCGAAAGCGGCGATCCGGCCGACTATCCCAGTCTGCATCCCACCGGAGCCACTGACGCCATCACCCGCGACGTCGACGGCCTTCGTTGGACCGCCATTGGCGACGTGCCCCGCGCCACGCTGGAAGCCTTTCTGGCTCCCGCGGGGAATTAGCCGACGCAGGCTCGGACGTGGAGGTCGCGCGGTCCCGGCGCGCACAAAAGCACCGCTCTTCGCACCAGTGTCATTCGCGCCGGCGGCCGCGTCCACATTCACATGGCTGGGGCCCTGTGCCCGAGACCGGAGGGGTCGCGTTCTGGCTCCTGAGCTGCTGGGCCCTTGGGTCCCGGGCCCTGTGCCCTGTACCCGCGTGATCTCCGGACGGCATCGGTGCCGTATGTATGTGCGAGCACCTTCCACATCGGAAGCGTCCCGGATCAGGAGTACGACCATGCACCCTTGCACAACCCCTCGCCGCCGCTGGGCCGGCTTCACCTTGATCGAACTGTTGGTGGTCATCGCCGTTACCGGCAGCGCTTCTGCGCTGCTGCTGCCGGCGGTGCAGACGGTTCGTGCGCCCCAGAACCAGGCCGAAGCGCATGCCACGGTGGTGGCCATCGGCCAGGCGCAGATCGCATTCCAGGCCTCGGCAGGCGCTGGCGCCTTTGGCTCGCTGCAGGAACTGGTGGATGTCGGTCTGGTCGATCCGGACCTGGCCGATGGCAGAAAGGACGGCTACGAATTTGAGGTGCAGAGCACCCCACCACCGATTGCCACCTTCACGTCAGTGGCGACGCCGCTCAGCGGTCTGACCGGTACGCTGCGCTTTTTCATCGATGAGACTTTGGTAGTTCGCTTCCGCGCCACCGGTACGCCCGGTCCGAGCGACCCGGTATTGAATTCGGGAGATGAGCTGCTGGTGCCGAGCACCTTGAGGAAGGGGCGCGAAGAGATCGAGATTCTGTCTTTCGCACAAACCGCCATGGTTCAGTCCCTGCAACTCGGTGGCGACGCCAGTCTGGACGATGCAGCCGAGTTCCTGGACGCTCATCCGGAACTGCTAGGGAATATCCTCAACCAGTTCATCCAGCCCGGTTCCGCTGGCGGACCGCCGGTGATCAATCCGGCGCTGCTGCTCGATGGTGATCTGCTGGCAGTGGCCCGTAACGTGGCGGCAGGCTACGGTGCCAGTCCTTCAGTCGGCAACGACGAGGCCTTGCGCGGCGTGCTGCAGAACTTCCAGCAGCGCCTCAAGACGCAGCTGCTGGTTGACGAAGCGCCATTGCCGCTGGCGCCGGCGAGTGGCCTGGACGCCGATCCCGATCCGGTGTGGCGGGTCATGCTGACGGCGGTCTGCGCCTTCAGGGTGTTTGCCGATGGCTTCGAGAGCTGATCCGGGGATAGGGCGGGTGCGAGTGAAGGACCCTGAGACCGAGCGCCCCATCCCAACGGCCTGGCGGTCAACCATCAAGGGCGTGGTCGATGCCTTGGCACGGCGCGATTACCATATCGAATCGGGCGTGCCGGGTGTGGCCCCGGTTTCCCATGAAACGGCGGCTCAGATGGAGCGCTACATTGCCGACTACGGCGAAGTCCTGACTGAACTGCCGGACCAGAGCTGGGACTCGTCGGTATGTATATGGATGGGAAGCTCGTGGGACTTCCTGGTGGATCTCTGGGCTGAATCGGAAGGCCGAAGCGATCTGGTACTCAGCGGAAGCGTTGTAGAAGCGGGAGACGGCTTCCTTCTACATCTGCATAGTGTCCATGTTCCCTGACCCCTCTGGAAGCGATTCAAACTGATGTAGTGATGGGGATAGTGCTGTGAAGTCGGGGTCGGAATCGGAATCGGAATCGGGTTCGAGATCGGGTTCGAGATCGGGTTCGGAATCGGGTTCGGAATCGCGGGCAACGTATCGATACCGATTCCGATTCCGACCCCGACCCCGACGGGAAGTCGCCGAAAGAGAAGTGCCGAACCAGGCGCGCGACAAGGCGGGTCAGGCAGGCCAGCGGCGTCTCGATTCGCCGATGGCTGCTAAGCTTCCGCGTTTTCAGGAGCCTCACCCGTCATGAGCATGATTTCTGTCCCCGTCTCCTTTGGCGAGTTGCTCGACAAGATGAGCATTCTGGAGATCAAGCTCGAGCGCATCGCTGATGCGGCCAAGCGTGCCAATGTCGGTCGTGAACTGCAGGCCTTGAAGGTCACCTGGGAGCATGCACCGGAATCGAAGCAGGATCTTGCCGAGACGCTGGCGGCGCTCAAGCGGGTCAATGAGCAGTTGTGGGAAATCGAGGACGAGATTCGCGATCACGAGCGCGAGCAGCGCTTCGACGCACGCTTCATCGAACTGGCTCGCAGTGTCTACATCACCAACGACGAGCGCGCGCGTCTGAAGCGGGTGCTGAACGAACAGCTGGGGTCGGCGTTGGTGGAAGAGAAGTCGTATGCGGCGTATAGCTAATTGCGGGGGCGAGGTTGAAGGGCCCAGGGCCCAGGGCTCAGGGCCCAGTCCAGAGCCAACTTGAGACGAGTGTGGAGGTTACGCTCAGTTCTGGCCGCAAGTCGGCTCTTGACCTTGCTGGGCCCTGGGCCCTGAGCCTGGGCCCTCAAGCCATCAGTTTGACTTGCACCCGCCAGTTGCCGCGTACCCCCATCGAGGCACCAGTGTCGCTAGACTCGGGGCCCGCAAACGAGAGTTCCCAGACCCATGCCGCAAACCAACCAACAGTGCTTCAGTCGTGCCCAGACGGTCATTCCCGGTGGTGTCAACTCGCCGGTGCGGGCCTTTGGCCAGGTCGGCGGGTCGCCGTTCTTTGTAGCAAAGGCGGAAGGTCCGTATCTTTGGGATGTCCAAGGCAAGCGCTATATCGACTACATCGGCTCGTGGGGGCCGATGATTGCCGGCCATGCCCATCCGCAGGTGGTTGAGGCGGTCATCGAAGCGGCTCGTCTGGGGCTGAGCTATGGCGCTCCCTGTCCGGCCGAGGCGGAGCTGGCCGAACAGATCTGCGCCCTGGTGCCAAGTGTGGAACTGGTCCGGCTGGTCAGTTCCGGGACCGAGGCCTGCATGAGTGCGATCCGGTTGGCGCGCGGCTACACCGGACGCGATCTGATCCTCAAATTCGAAGGCTGCTATCACGGCCATGCCGATTCCTTCCTGGTCAAGGCGGGCTCGGGGGTCGCAACCCTCGGGCTTCCCAATTCACCGGGCGTGCCGGCGGTACTGGCCGACCTGACCTTGACCTGTCCCTACAACGACCTGCAGGCAGTCAGCGACATCATGCGTCAGCATGGCGATCGGCTGGCCGCGATCATCGTCGAGCCCGTGGCCGGCAACATGAATTGCGTCTTGCCGGTCGATGGTTTCCTGCAAGGGCTGCGCAGACTGTGCGACCAGTACGGTAGTCTGCTGATCTTCGACGAGGTGATGACCGGTTTTCGGGTCGCGCTGGGTGGGGCGCAGGCTCTGTACGGGGTCCGGCCGGATCTGAGCACCTTCGGCAAGGTCATCGGCGCGGGCATGCCGGTCGGTGCCTACGGCGGCCGTCGTGATGTGATGAGTCGCATCGCTCCCTTGGGCCCGGTTTATCAGGCCGGCACGCTCAGTGGCAATCCGGTGGCGATGGCGGCCGGGCTGGCCAATCTGCGCCTGATCCAGGCGCCAGGATTCTTTGAAACCCTGGGCCAGCGGACCGACATGCTGTGCCGCGGACTGCGGCAGGCCGCCGATCAAGCCGGTGTGGCCTTCGCGACAGTCCAGGTGGGTGCGATGTTCGGCTTCTATTTCGCCCCCAGAGCGGCGTCGAACTATGCCGAGGCCGCGCAGGCCGATATCGATGCCTTCAAGCGCTTCTTCCAGCGCTGCCTGGCGAACGGGGTGTACTTCGCGCCGAGCGCCTATGAGGCGGGCTTCGTGTCGATGGCGCATGACGAGGCGGTCATCGCCGAAACGCTGCGGGTGGCCGCGGAAGCGTTGGGCTGAACACAAGCAGCCCAGACAGCACCATCAGAAACACGGGCACACAAAAACGCCCCGGACCAGCCGGGGCGTTCTCTTCAAACTATCTACCACGGCACACCAGGCGCCGCCGCAGGTACTTAGGCGGGACGAACGTCCTCAGCCTGCAGGCCCTTCTGGCCCTGCGCCACCGTGAAAGTCACGGCTTGGCCTTCCTGGAGGGTCTTGAAACCAGTGCCCTGGATGGAACGGAAGTGAACGAACAGGTCACTGCCGCTTTCCGGGGTGATGAAGCCAAAACCCTTGGCGTCGTTGAACCACTTTACAGTACCGCTTTGACGATCAGACATGACGACTCCTACAGTCGCAACTAACAAAAAAGCCACGCGTGTTAGGCGTGACTGCGCTGAGAATGCAAGGAACGGCAGAATCGAACGATGCGGTAGATCGAGAGATCAACAACACATCGGGTCACGAATCGCGGTGACCCTTGGCACACACAGTCGAGATAAGTTTAAGACGCTTCGATTCAGAAAGCTAGCACCAGAACAATAAATCTTGAGTCGCCCTCGATGCGCTGGGGGCGCGGTTTCAGGGCTGGTTCGGCGACGCTTCGTCGGCCGCTCCGAAGCGGGTCTCGAACAAAGCTATTGTTCACGCACCAGCCCGTGGCGCCAGGCGTAAATGGCGGCCTGGGTGCGATCGCTGACGCCCAGCTTGGCCAGCAGCTTGCCGACGTGGGTCTTGACCGTCGCCTCGCCGATACCCAGGCGAACGGCGATTTCCGCGTTCGCCAGGCCCTCGGCGAGCAGTTGCAGGACGTCGCCTTCGCGCGTGCTCAGCTGAACGGTGGCTGAGGTCTCGCCATGGCGGATTCGCCTTGCATCCAGCTTCGGGCTGAGTTGCAGTTCGCCCCGAAGGGCGCCCTTCATCGCCCGGATCAGGTCGTCCCCGGCCATGTCCTTGGTCAGATAGCCGGTCGCCCCGAGCGCCAAAGCCGCCTTTGCCTGGCGCTCGTCAAGCGCACTGCTGAGCATCAGGACGATGCAGTGAGGTGCGTGCGTCTTGAGTTCGCGTAGCAGTTGCAAACCGTCGCCGTCTCCAAGCAGGAGATCCAACAGCATCAGATCGGGTATCGTTGAGCGCAATTCCAACCGCGCCTCCTCAACGCTGCCGACGCTTGCGGCCAACTCGAAGCCGCCCTCGGTCGCGATGATGGCACCAAGCCCTTCACGCACCACGGCGTGGTCATCTACCAGCATGACCTGGATGCGTTGAGGTTGGGAAGGGGTGGGCATGCGGGCGAGTTTAGCTCGATCAGGGCCGAAGGCTGAGGGATCAGGAGAGCCGCAGTCAGGCCGCGCAGGATCGGTGAGTTCCGCCAATCGCATCAAGCCAGGTCGCCGGACGAAGGACAAGGCAGCGCAGTGGCTATGTGCCGCTGCTCCGGTTGTAGCCCAAGACATGATTGCTCCGCTGTTCGTGTCGGTCTCGGATGCTCGCCGCTTCAAACCGCTCGCCGGCGCCAACTCGCGATTCCGCGCGGGGCTTCGGCAGCTGTTTCGGAAAGTGGAAAGACGACCTCGATGCGACTACCAACCCCGAGTTGGCTGTCGACCCTGAGACTGCCGCCGAGGTCCTGACTGCGTTCGCGCAGATGCTGCAGACCGCGGCCGCTGGCATTGAGCGTGTCAAAACCGACGCCGTCATCGCTGACAGCCAGGCACCAGAGGGTCGCGCTGTTGCGATACAGTTCGACCCGTGCCGCGCATGGACCGGCGTGGCGGGAAATGTTCGCCAGCGCTTCGTCGACGATGCGCAGCAGTTGCTCGGCGCAGGCCGGGCCCGGCTCGGGGCCCGGACTGCAACTGACACTGAGGTTCAGACCGGTCGCCAACTGCCAGCGCCGCGCGCGCTCGTCGAGCCGCTCGCGGAAATTCTCGCCGGGGCGCAGTTCCGGTCGCAGCGCGTTGACGACCAGCGCCAGCTCTTCACGAATCTCGGCCGCCAGGCGCTCGGCCTCGGCCAGCGAAGCGGGCGGTTGCTCGGGCAGCGCCCGGCGCAGCGCCGCCAGTTGCAGGCCCAGCGCAAAGGCTTTCTGCTTTACCGTGTCGTGCAGGTCACGAGCGAGCCGATGACGTTCTTCGAGGGCACCGAGGCGGGCCCGATCTTGCAGCAGTCGCTGCAGATTCGCCGCCATGGCATCCAGATCGGCCGCCAGTACGCCCAACTCGTCATGGCCCGAATGGCCGATTCGTGAGTCCAGTTCGCCCTGGCGCCAGGCCTGTACCTGGCGCCTGATCTTGCCCAACCGCCGACCCAGATAGGCGCTGAGCAGCAGGCCTCCACTCAGTGCAAGGGCGAAGGCGGTGATTGTCAGGATGCTGCCTTCGAAGCTGCGCGGTCCCAGCAGGCTCAGACCGGGTCTGGTCACAGCCACCTGCACGATCAACGTGGCCGGACCGTCAGCGAACTGCAGCGGGGCCTCCGTCCGGCGGACCAGATCGTTGAGCAGCGCGGATTGCTGCAAGGGCGCGCCGCTATGCGCCAATGTGCTGCCATCGGTACGCTCGATGGCCAGGCTCAGCGGCTGATCGGAAAGTTCACGCAGGATGTATCCGGCGCCTTCGGCGAGTCCGCCACGGGCCTGTTCCAGCAGCAAACGCTCGCGATCCAGCGCAATACTCAGCTGGGCCGGATCATTGGAGCCGCGCTCCAGGGTGCGTGCCATTCCGGTCGCGATCGACTCCAGTCGGCCTTCGTCGAGCCCCTTTTGCAGGCGCCGGGTTTCCTCCCACAGCACATAGAAATCAGCCAGCATCAGCGCTGGCAGCATCCACAACATCTGCAGCAGAACCAGCTTCCAGGCCAGACCACCACGCCCGGCGCCGGCTCGATCTGGGGGGCGCTCGGGTTGCGGCATGCGGGGTCGAACTCCTGCTCGAATGGTCAGCGCGCCCGGGGTGGACGGCTCTTGACTGGCGCACCACGGCGAGTGGGCCGCAGCTGCGCCGCGCCCTTGTCGCCGGTGACAT
This sequence comes from Lysobacterales bacterium, assembly GCA_036722245.1. Classification (GTDB taxonomy): domain Bacteria; phylum Pseudomonadota; class Gammaproteobacteria; order Xanthomonadales; family SZUA-5; genus JAWLAT01. Next base: position 4,723 of record DAIMJK010000012.1, on the reverse strand, counting down.
TCTCGCCTGTCAGCCAGTGCACGGTACGTTTGGTGTAGCGACCCTGGCCCAGGTGCAGGAGCAGGGCGTCAAGTATGTCGGTGAGACTGCGCTCGAAGCGCCAGGGCGGATTGATCAGAACCAGGCCGCAACCGTTCAGGCGCAGCGCGCTGTCATCCGAGTGCAGGCACAACTCGCCGACCAGCATGCGCGGGATGCCGCTGTCGACCAGTCGACGATGGAAACGGGCAATGGTCTGGCGCAACTTGATCGGATACCAGATCGCGTAGACGCCGGTCGGCCAGCGCTGCCAGGCCGCACGCAGACTGCGCAGGATCTGGTCGTACTCCTCTTCCTGCGCCTCGAAGGGCGGATCGATCAGCACCAGGCCGCGGCGTTCCCTCGGCGGCAGCAGCGCGGTTGCTGCCTCATAGCCGTCGCGACAATGGATGTGGACACGCTCGTCCCTGGCGAACAGGCGTCGCAGTTGCGCCACCTCGGCCGCCTGCAGATCACACAGCACCAGCCGATCCTGCTCCCGCAGCAGGCTGGCGGCGATCAGCGGCGAGCCCGGGTAATGCTGCAGCGGCTGGCCGACACCGGAGTTGAAGGAGCGCACCAGGTTCAGATAGGTATGCAGCGCCGCGGGCAGTCGATGCGCCGCCAGCAGCGGCCGCACGCCGTTGCCGAATTCGTTGCCCTGGATGGCCTGCGGCTCGTGGCCGTCATACAGCCCGGCACCGGCATGGGTATCCAGATAACACACCGCGGTCTGCTTCTGCTTCAGATGCTCGATCAACGCGACCAGCGCCGCGTGCTTGTAGGCATCGGCAAAATTTCCCGCATGGTAGATGTGACGATAGTTCACGGGCTCGCACCAGGCATGGACGCAACGAGTATAGGTGAGACGACAGGGCGGATAGTCGCAGCGCCGGAGCGCGGCTGCGATGCAGACTGATGTTTTGAGGAACCTGCAAAGGACTGAGGGCCCAGGGCTCAGGGCCCAGGGCCCAGTCCGGAGCCAACGTGAGGCGAGTACGGAACTCTTGCGCTGCCATCGTGTTTTGACTGGCCTCAAGTCGGCTCTTGACCTTGCTGGGCCCTGGGCCCTGGGCTCTGGGCCCTGCAACCACCAGGCCCTCCGAAACATCAGTTTGAATCGCACCCCCGGAGCGCGGCTGCGATGCAGACTGATGTTTCGCAAGAGCGGGACCCAGGGCCCAGCAAGTCAAGAGCCGACTCAAGGCAAGTACTACGCGATGGCTGCGCGACAAGCTCCGCACTCGCCTCAAGTTGGCTCTGGACTGGGCACTGGGCCCTTTGCCCTGGGCCCTCGCTTTCAAGGCTTGACCCGACTCCACCCCCTGCCTATACTGCGCGGCTCCGGATTGGGGCCATAGCTCAGCTGGGAGAGCGCTACAATGGCATTGTAGAGGTCGCCGGTTCGATCCCGGCTGGCTCCACCAACTCCGGTTGCACCCTGTGAAGCCGATTGCACTTGTGAAGTTTGTCCAGCGTCCCCATCGTCTAGAGGCCTAGGACACCGCCCTTTCACGGCGGCGACCGGGGTTCGAATCCCCGTGGGGACGCCACTATTCAAGATCTGGCCCCGGTTCTCGGGGCTTTTTCTTTTTTTTGGGCGCGCGTTTCCGGTTCAGTGTGGGTCATCGTCCTGATCTGGCCACCGGTGTCTGCGCAACCAGTAACCCAGCGCTCCCAGAGCGAGTACCACGGTACCGGCGAGCACCGCTGCCAGCGGCAGCGTGAATGCAAGGATCAGGCAACCCGCCAGCCCGGCCGGCGCCACCCAGCGCGGCCATCTGCGTTCGGCCTCCTGCAAAGTCAGCGCCGCGGCATTGGTGATCGCATAGTAGGTCAGCACGGTAAAGGCGCTGAAGCCGATCGCCGAGCGCAGATCGGCAAAGGCCACTGCGAGTGCCACCAGCACACCGACGGCCAACTCGGCACGATGCGGAATGCGGTGGCGCGGGTGGACCGCGGCGTAGTAGTGCGGCAGGTCGCGATTGGCTGCCATCGCGAAGCCGGTGCGGCTGACGCCGACCACCAGCGACAGCAGGACGCCGAGCGAGGCGACCGATGCGCCGATCCGGACCAGCGGACTCCAGGCGGGCTGGCCACCGGCTTCCACCACCGCGACCAGCGGAGCGGTCGAGCGCGCCAGCGTGCCGAGATCGACCACCAGCAGCGCGGTGACCGCCACACCCGCGTAGACCAGCAAGGTGAAGCCCAGCGCGATCGGGATGGCGCGCGGAATCGTGCGCACCGGGTCCACCACTTCCTCACCCAGCGTCGCCAGCCGGGCGAAGCCGGCGAAGGCGAAGAACCATAATCCAGCCGCCTGCAATATGCCGTATGGCCCGCTTCCGCCCAGCGGCAACAGGCGCTGCGGTTCAATCCGACCTCCGTACAGACTGCTGGTGATGACCGCCGCCAGCGCAAGCAGCACCACCAGCACGATGGCGCGCGTCAGCACCGCGGTCTTCTGGATGCCGTACCAGTTCACCGCCGTCACCCCCAGCACCGCCGCGACCGCCAGTGGCCGCATGTACTGCGGCGCCGCATAGCTGGCGAAAGTCAGGGCCATGGCGGCGCAACTGGCGAGCTTGCCGACCACGAAGGCCCAACCGGCCAGGAAGCCCCAGAACGACCCGAGTCGCCTGCGTCCGTAGGCATAGGTGCCACCCGACTCCGGATACAGCGCGGCCAGTTGTGCCGACGAAAGCGCATTGCACCAGGCGACCAACGCCGCAATCAGCAGCGCAACGAGCAGCCCCGTCCCGGCTGCGGCAGCCGCCGGGCCGACGACCGCGAAGACGCCAGCGCCGATCATCGAACCCAGCCCCATGATCACCGCATCGAAGGTGCCGAGCTTGCGCGCCAGACGGCTAGGCACAGCAACGGCGTGGTCGGAATGCTGCTGTCCCGCATCCTTGTGGCGGTCGGAGCTGCTCATGGATCATCCGGGCTGATCTACCGGCGCACAGGGTATCGAATCCTGTCCACGCGTTTGCACATCGAAAGAGCTTGATCTCGCGCAGACGCTGAGGTCGCGGAGAATGCCGATGCAACTGGACGTTGCCCGCGTTGCTTCAGCTCCGCGTTCTCCGCGTCTGCGCGAGCGAATGTTCTGGCTTCCGCTGGCTTCGATCGTGTCCGGTGGTCATGCGACTTGCGACCCTCGAGTCGGCGCGCTTGCCTTCAGCCCGGTCACCGCGCCAAGCTTGCGCGCATGCGCCGTATCGCCCGCCCGTTGCTGATCCTGCTGCTCTGTTGGCTTGCAACTGCCTGCAGCAGCACCCGGCCGCGGCTGAGTCAGGCTGATGGGAATCTGCAGATTGCCGGGGCACCGATCCTGCTGATGCCGGTCGATGTGGAGTTGTACACCTTGCTTGCCACCGGCTTGAGCGAGCCGCGGGCGGACTGGACCGACGCTGCGCGGGGACTGCTGCAGTCCGGGCTGAGTGCTCGACTGCAGAACGCCGGAGCATTCCCTCTGGCCATGCCCGAGCTTGCCGCCGATCCCGCCTTGCGCCAGGTCGAACTGCTCTACCAGGCCGTCGCCAGCAGCATCCTGAGCGCCGAGTTGCAACCCGAAAGCCTTCCCACCAAGCGCGGCCGCTTCGACTGGACGCTCGGTCCCAATGCGGCTGCCAGACTGCGCGATCAGGCATCGAACCTGGAAGATGGCGAGCCGCCTCGCTACGCACTGTTCTGCTACGTCCGCGACAGCTACGCCAGCAGCGGCCGCAAGGCGCTGATGGTGGTCGGGCCGCTGCTCGGGCTGGGGGTGCAGGGGGGCAAGCAGATCGGCGTGGTCTCGTTGGTGGATCTGCGCGACGGCCGGGTGGTCTGGTTCAATCTGCTGATTGCCCAGAGCGGCGATCTGCGCGAAGCCGAGGCGGCCGATTTGGTGACTGCGCGACTGCTGGACGGACTGTTGTGAGCGGCATGCGCCGGTCGATCTCAGGGATCCATGTCGGGGCGAGGGCCCAGGGCGTAGGGCCCAGGGCCCAGTGGACCTCTGCTATCGCGGTCCTGATCCTGCTCCTGCTGCTCCTGACCGGCTGCGCCAGCGCCCCAGGACCGGCGGCGCCGGGACATCGACCGCTTGATCAGACCTCCGACGAAGCCGGCTTGTGGCAGCAGATGGATCGCTTCGAGCAGCAACTGGCGGACTCGCCGGCGCGGGTGCGCGATCCGGCGCTGGAAGGTTATCTGCGCGAGCTGACCTGCAAGGTCGCCGCCGAGTACTGCCCCGATCTGCGCGTGTACCTGCTGCAGGCGCCGTACTTCAATGCCTCGATGGCACCGAACGGGGTCATGCTGGTCTGGACCGGATTGCTGCTGCGGGTCGAGGACGAGGCGCAGCTGGCCTTCGTGCTTGGCCACGAGCTGGCCCACTTCCGGCATCGTGACACGCTCAAGCGCTGGCGCCGGATCAAGAACACCGAGGGCGTGCTGGCCAGTCTGTCGGTCGTCGGAGGGGCTTTTGGCGCGGGCATCGTCGGGGTGGCCGGCGCATTGTCCGGCTACGCCGCGTTGTTTGCCTATGGCAGAGAGCAGGAGCGCGCCGCCGATGCCTTCGGCATCGTCCAGATGCACCAGGTCGGCTATGACCCGCAGGCGCCGGCGCAGCTGTGGCAGGCGCTGCTGGCCGAAGAGGCGGCGCGCGACAAGGCGCTGCTGAGCGGTATCTTTGCGACCCACCCGGCGACCGCCGAAC
>DAIMJK010000011.1:7043-21022 GCA_036722245.1 Lysobacterales bacterium | reverse complement strand
CTGGCCGGGACGACCAGAGCGTGCTGGTGTCCTGGCCGCTGACCCGATGGACCGGCCAGCACTCCGACAACACTCCGGCAGCACTGCACTTCCTGCGTCTGGCAGGGCTACAGGTCGCAAACGTGGGCGAAATCCGGATGGACGACGGCCCGCCGGTTCAACCGACCGAAGATCAGGACTGGTACGGCAACACCCGCACCGTGTTCCTCGGCGAGCGGATCATCCTGCTCAGCGGCGACCTGCTGAAGGAAGTGCGCCATGACGCCGAGGGAATACGCGAAGTACGGCGGCTGGCATTGCCGTGGTAGCGAACAGCGCGGGCTCCGTCGCATTCGCACACGCAAGTCATTCGTAGTGCGTCCACATGCGCAGCACCTTGACCGTCTCTTCGGCTTGCAGCACCTGATAAACCAGTCGATGCTGAATGTTGATGCGCCTCGAGTACGCACCGGCCAGATCCCCGACCAGTTTCTCGTATGAAGGCGGCGTCTGATACGGGTTCTCGGCGAGAAGTTCCAGTAGTGCCTGGGCTTTTTGCTTCAACCCGGCCGTAGCGAGCTTGCGTGCGTCCTTTTGCGCTTGTCGGGTAAAGACGACCCGCCAGGTCACCAGTCGAGGTCCGAGGCGCAGGCATCGACTGGCTCGGCCATCCCGGTCCGGATGGATTCGCGCATTCCCGGCAAGGAAAGCAGGAACAGCGTCTCCTGGATCGCGGTCCAGTCTTCCTCGGCAATCAAGACGGAGTTGCTGCGCTTGCCGGATATGACAACGGGCCGGTGCGACTCGGCCACCTGATCCATGAGTCGGTAGAAATTGGCGCGGGCCTGGCTCGCGGTTAGGGTCGTCATACATGACTCCGAGCTCATTTACGCGTACGTTAGCACGTACGAACATCCACTGGGTGCCCCTCGCCAGCTCGCGGCCGGCCGCGCCGGACCCGAGTTGGCGCAGGAAAACAGCCTTGCTGTGCTCAGGACCATCGCATTGATATCGCCGAGTAACGGTCCTGCCTTGTTTCCTGTTTCGGCCTGAGGGGCTAGGCTCGCGCAATGAAACGGGGCGATCGAAGGCGCGACCATTTCTGACAGAGGGCTTTGGCTCATCCATGTTGGAACAAGAGGCAACCATGCGACACGGACCCCTTATGGCGATCGGGCGCTCTGGCGTCTTGCTGATCGGAATCACAATTGCGATGCTCGTTTCCGCCGCCGCTTTTCCATCGACTACCGATCGCAACGACCCGCCACCCGAGATTGCCGAGATTCCGGACGCCTACCTGCAACAGCTGGAGCAAGCGGAGGCGCTGGCCGAAAGTTCGGCCGGAGACCCTGCTGAGCCGGCGCTGATTGCGGTGCTGGACGACCCTGCCTTTTCGCAACTCCCTGCCGAAAGGCGTTTTGACTTGCTGATACTGGCCGGCTACAACGCCGCCATTGCCGGCCAGCTCGAGTTGGCGCGGCAACGGGTGACCCGGGCTGTCGCTACCGATTCCAGACAGCCCAATGGCTGGTACCAGCTGGCTATGATCGAGGCCGATCTGGAGAACGGCAGCGCGGCGGCGGCGCATCTGACCCATCTGGCGCGGACCTGGCCGGAACTGGTCAATCAGCTTGGACAACACCAGCTCTGGCATGTCGTTTCCAGTGTGGAGCGTGGATCCGATGCAAGGCTGACCCTCCTGCAAGCCTTCTTCGATGCCGGCTGGGACCGGCGGCCGGCCAGCGCCAGTGGTCTTTGGTACGGATTGGCGCTACAGCGCCTCGAGCGCGGCGAAATCGAGATTGCGCGGCAGGTAGTCCAGTCAGTGAATCATCCGAACGAAGTGGTTTCGATGTTGATGGACAAGCGCTTTGCGCCAGTTGCCGCTGTGCAGTGGGACCCGCTCGCCAAGGGTGCTGCACTAGTCGACACCTTGCGTGCCCGCGCCGCTCCCACGCCCGCTGATCTCGAAGCGCAGACCGAATTGCTGGAAACCCTGCTGGTCATGGGTGGGCATCAGGAAATCCTCGATATCAGCGGGCCGATACTGGACGAACTTGAGGCTGCCGACCGTGAGCGACCGATCCACTATCAGAACTGGATCGCCAATCATCGATCGATCGCATTGCTGCGGCTGGGCAGGACCGACGAGGCGCTGGCGCAGTTGGTCGCGGCCAGCAAGATGCCTGAAGGCGCAAGCGGCAACACAAGTCAGTTGCTCAATCTGGCGTTGCTGTACAGCCGGCTGGACATGCCCGAACAAGCCCGAGATGCGCTCTCTCGGGTGGAGCACATGAGTGACTATGGGCGCATGGTCGAAGCCGGCATACGGCATGCGGTCAGCGTCAGACGAGGCGACCTTGCGGCGAGCGCAGAAGCACTGGAGTATTTGCGCGAGCAGCGCGACGATGCGCCCAGTATCTATCTGCAGGCGTTGCTGACGGCCGATCTGCTGGACGAGGCGGTGGCCGCGGTGATCGAGTTGCTGCGCTCACCCGACGATCGTACCGACACGCTGTTCTGGCTGCAGGAACTGAGGCAGCCGCCCCGCCTGCCGGGTGATGGATCCGTGCGGGAGCGCTGGCAGCAGTTGCGTGATGATCCGAAGGTGCGGGCAGAGGTCGAGTTGGTGGGCAGCATGGGAACCTACCCCGTTTACGACGGCTAGTCCCCCGCCCTACCCTGCCCATCCTCGGGTTGCACCGACGTCGCCTTGATGGACAACCTTGCGATCAGCGCATCGATGGAATGCAGCGTCGTTGCCGGACTCATGATGACGATGCGCAGCCAGCGTTCTCCACCGAAGGTCGGTGCTGCGATAGGCGCGAATACGTCGTCCAGGGTCGGCATGCATTTTTGCTGAAGTCGAGCGGGCGGACGCAGAGTCTGGTGCGCGACGCAGGTTCTCGGCAATAGCACCAAGCCCTGTGATCGCTGGATATCTCGATCACGCTCCGGCTGAATCAACAAGGGCGGGACCCTGACGCCGAGAGTTGTGAATACGCCCCTGCCAGCATTCCGCGGAAGCTTCCGAGCTAGACTGGCACGCTCCAGCAAGGATCGCTCATGAGCATACCCAACGCCGCTGTCGCATCGCTGATCGAACTGGCCAGGAGCGTGATGCTCGACCTGCGCAAGCTGCTCGGCGATGACTGGGACAGCAATCTGGCCGGGCGCAGCCAGGGCGATCTGGAACGCTTGGCCGACTACGCCGCCAATCTGGAGATTGAAAGCGTGCACGCCGGCGCGCTGGACCTGTACGCTTACCTGGGCGTCTTCGTTGAAGGCCCGATGCGACCCAACGCACAGCAACTCGATGAGTTGTTGAGTCACGTCAATAGCCTCCAGACCAGTCTGGCGGAATTGGCGCCCGAGCCGGTCGCGGCGGGGACCGACGAGGTCCTGGCACTGCTGCTGGAGCACCCGCTGCCCGCCGACCTCGCCCAACGGCTGGCCCAGGTTGGCCTGAACCTGGGCACGGTCGCCGAAGGCGATGAGCTCAGCCGACAGATGGCAAAACGACTGCCCCGGCTGTTGCTGGTCGACGCCGACCTGGTGGCCGCTATCTGCGAGTCACTCGACAGCCTGGCCGAGCAGTCACCGGAAGCGACCCGGACGCCGATCGTGGCGGTCGGCCCGGCTGACCGGCCGCGGCAACGGCTGAAGGCACTGATCGAAGGCGCCGACCTGTACGTCAGCGATCTTCAGGATGCCGACCTTCCGCGCCTGCTCAAGAGCCTGCTGAGCGACGACAGTGGCAACCCCTATCGCATCCTCGTGGTCGACGATGATCGCCAGCTGACGATGTACTGCGACCGCGTCTTGCGCCGCGCAGGCATGCAGGTGCATTGCGTTCACGAAAGCGATCAAGTGCGGGCCGCGGTGCGCAGCTTCGATCCGGAACTGATCCTGATGGACCTGTACATGCCGGGCGAGGATGGAATGAGCCTGACCGCCGATCTGCGCAAGGAAAGTGATTCGCTGGTCCTGCCGATCGTATTTCTGAGCGGCGAGCAGAGCGAGGAAGCACGGGTCCAGGCGATCTCTGCTGGCGGTGACGACTACCTGACCAAACCGGTCCGGCCGCGCCATCTGGTCGCCGCGGTGAGCAGCCGGGTCAAGCGAGTGCGCGCCATCGGCAGACAGCTGGCCCGACCGGCCGCCAACCAGCCCGAAATCCTGATACGCAAGGGAGAGTTTCTGACCGAGTTGGGCACGCTGACCGAGCCGGCTGCCAGGCGCAAGCCCGTCCTGCTGGCACTCGCGCTGGATCAGGCCGACGATCTGGACCGGCGTCTGGGGCTGGGCGCCAAGCACCACCTCGAACAGGCCATCGTGCAACGCCTGCTGCAGGTACTGGAAGTGGGTGACAAGCTCTGTCTGTGGCGCGAGTTCGGCTTCGGCGTGCTGATCGAGCGGCACGACCAGTCCGATGCCACCGACGTCGCCGAAGCGTTGCGACGCGCCCTCGTCGATCAGTCCTTCAAGCTGCAGAGCCAGGACTGCACGCTCACGCTCAGCGTGGGGATGGCGCCCCGGCCGCGCGCAGGCAAGGATCAGGACGACTGGATTGGCGCGAGCTTCGCTGCGCTGGCCGCGGCGCAGCGACTGGGCGGCAACCGAATCGAGGGACTGCTGGGAGAGGACGACAGCGAGTTGCCGCCGGAGCGCTTGCTATGGATACGCGAACTGGTCCACGCCGCGGCCGACGGCAACGGCATTGCGGCCGAGTTTCAGCCCATGCTGCCGCTGCGTGGTCAGCGTGGCGGGCACTATGAGCTGCAACTGAGCCTGCGCGACAAGCGTCATCCGCTGGAAGGGGTCCCCCGACGCGAGTATCTGCGCGTAGCACGCGATCTGGGCGTGCTGGCAACGATCGAGCGGCTGGCCATGCAAAAGGCGCTCGAAGCGCTGGACGATCAGCGTTCGCGCAGCCACGTCGCCGATGTGCTGGTCCCGCTCGACCTCGGCAGCTTCGGTGGCGAGCAACTCGGTTGGCTCGAGCTGGAACTCGGCCGACGTGACTACCATGGCCAGTTGCTGACGGTGGAGTTCGCTGGTGACCAGTTGCTTGGCCAACCGGACTTGAACACCCTGGTCCAGCGGCTCCACCAACTGGGTATACGAGTCTTCGCCAACGACCGCGGCGGTCTGGGCCAGTTGATCGCGCTGAAAGCGCTGCCACTCGATGGTGTGCGCCTGCCGGCAGAGGCGATCCTCGGCGCCAGCACCACGGTGGTGGCGCAGCTGATCGAGGAATGGCAGGCCGACAACCGAACCGTCATCCTTGACGGGGTGGACGAGATGGCTCAACTGACGCCTCTGTGGAATCTGGGCATTGACTATCTGCAAGGCAATGCGGTGGCGGCGCCAGGACCACGACTGGACTATGACTTCGGGGATGCGGGCGGTTGAGTGGGGTACGAGGCACGCTGAACACCCGTTCACCCGTACACCGCCCCGGCTGAGCTACAGTCTGCGCCTCTCACGGGGGAGTTGCGGAATGCTGGAACGTATCGAACACGACGGAATCCTGGAATTGCGGCTGGCAAGACCGCCGGTCAATGCCTTGTCGCCGGGCCTGGTGCACGCCTTGCGCAGCGAGGTCAAAAGCGCACCGCGGCAGGGATTTCACGGCCTGATCCTGAGTGGTCGTGAAGGCGTCTATTCGGGTGGGCTGGATGTGCCTGAACTGATCCGCCTGGACCGCGAAAGCATGGCCGCGTTCTGGGACGACTTCTGTGGTCTCATGGGCGCGCTGGCCTGTTCACCCATTCCCACCGTCGCCGCCATCACCGGCCACAGCCCGGCCGGCGGCGCGGTGATCGCGATGTGGTGCGACTACCGGGTCATGGCCGCTGGCGACTACCGCATCGGATTGAACGAAACCCAGGTGGGCCTGGCCATTCCGCCGATGATCATCGACGGCTTCAAGCGGCTGGTCGGCGCCCATCGCGGCGAACGCCTGGTCGCCGAGGGTAGGCTGATTCCGGCCTCCGAGGCCTTGCAAATCGGGCTGGTCGATGAATTGGCGGAAGTTTCCGCCGTTGTGCCTCAGGCCCTGGCCTGGCTGCGCCGGCACCTCGCCCTTCCCCAACATGCCTTTCTGGCCAATCGTCGAATCGCCCGGTCGGATCTGGGACGGCTGTTCGACGACGACGACAAGGTCGCGGCGCGGACCTTTGTGGAGGGCTGGTTCAGCGCACCCACCCAGGCCGCGCTGCAGGCATTGGTAGCGCAATTGCAGGCGCGCAAACGCGGGTGACGGGCGGGATCATGAAGGGCACACTGCGATTCCACTGGTCGCTGCTGCTGACGCTGGCCTGTCTGGTGCCAATGTCATCGCAGGCCTGTGCGCTGCGCAACTTCGAAGTGCTGCTCGCCGACGGCTTCGAGCGCTGCCAGCGCGACCAGTCAAGCTTTCAGGCCCTCGGACACGACATGCAGATCGAGGGCATCGCCAGCCAGATCGTGCTCAGTCATGTGCTCGAACTGAGCGCCCCGACATCGATACTCGCAGTGGCTGATGGCCGCTATTTTCCGGTCGACGCACCGGCCGCGTCGGTACGGATCCGGATCAATGGCGACGACAGCCATAGCTCGGTCCCGATCACCGACTGGGGCTCCTCGCAACGCCCGGTGATGCACGCTTTCAACGTACTTGCCAGCACCCAACTGGCGCCAGGCACGCATCTGATCGAACTGATCGCCAGCGCCCATCCCTCGAGGCCGGGGCGCTTCAGGATCGGTGCCGGCTCCGGCCTGAGCGTGCTGGTACAGCCCCATTCACAGCTCAGTGTCAGCGCATTGGTCGGCGAAAGCGAGACCATCAACCTGACCACATACGATCCAGACCAGGGCATAGACGTAACCGAGGGTGACCTGGATCGCCCCTATGTAAGCCTGCTGGAGCATAGCGTCCGCAATCGCAGCGGCCGGCCAACCTGGGCGGTCAGTCTGGCCTCCGGTCGTGGCTTCAATGCCTGCAACGGCGGCATCGACAATGGCTACGGCGATGCCCTGCTCGGCCTGTATGGCAACAACATCTGCCAGGGCACTGAAAACGCCGCCTGGAGCGTCAACGACATCCACCCGGACGCGGAACTGCAGGCCGCGATGATGCTGCACAGCGCACACGCCTTGCAGCCCGGCGAGTCGTTGCTGACCAGTCTGATCGGCAGCGAACTGGCCTTCGGCTCGGACCAGGCCACGGCGCCCAGCGGTGCGCACGAAAACGGCGTTTGCTGGGGTTTGGGCAGTGCCCGCCTGATCACCGCTACCGGCGGCGCTGTCAGCGGACGCGCACCCAGCGGGCCCAATCAGCTCTGCGCCACCTATACCTGGCGTTGCGTCGCCACCACCCAGGCCAGCCCGACCTGTCCACCCGCCGGCACCGACGTGATCCTGACCAGCGCTCAGTTGGGCATCCCCTTTGGCCATGACGGGATCGTCCTGTTCAATGCCCGCAGCCGAATCCAGGCCGACAACAGCGACGGCTTCGCGACTGCCACCCTCGGCTTGAAGGTCAACGGCATCGATCGCGGCGCGATCGGTGTTCAGCAGCTCGCCGACGGCGCTGGCGAAGCCAGCCGCACCCTGAGCGCCTCGTTGTTGACCGCCCCAGACGCCCCCGGCGGCGCACTGGCGCCGGGACTGCACACGATCGAGGTCTACATGCGCGTCGAAGGCAATCGCCTGCGCTTTCCCAGCGCCCCGTCGGACTTGAGCCTGACCTGGTTCGATTGAGCGGGTCTGGTGCTTCTGCGGGTGCAAGTCGAGTTGGTCGAACTCGCGACGGCTGTCGCTTGAGTCGGGAGTCGGAAGTCAGGAGTGTCAGCAGTTCAATGTTGCTGATACTGAGTGCGAGTCAAACTGATGTGGTGGGGCTCTTGTTCTTGCTCTTGCTCTCGTAGGAGCCAGCCTGCTGGCGAAGCTCTTGCTCTTGCGCGGTTGTTTTTCGCTTTTGCTCTTTGACCACTCTACGCTGTCCTCACCTGTTGCCCGCTGGGCGGAGGGAGACATCTCGCCGGCTGCGCCGTCGGCGGGCCTGCTGCCCTCAGTTCGCCTGCAAGCAGCCTCCTACAGTGGGCAAGAGCGTCCGATCACATCAGTTCGACTCGCACCCGCTGATGCTGTTATCGCTGCTGCCACATGCAAGGCATGCCGTACTGTCAGACCCCGCTGGGCGCTGGACTCCGCGCCGTGTACCCTCATTCCAGCCAGACGGCCCAGGAGATGGGATGTGTTCCAAGTGGTCGCGTCGAACAGCCGCAGGCGCTTCCTTGCGGGCTTTTCCTGAACCCTCAGACCTCAGCCCTCAGACCTGGTCGTGTAACCGCGTCAGCCCCACAGTTCGCCGCATCCTCCCCTTCACCGCCTTCGCCTTGCTGTCGGCCTGCACTCAGGTCGAGTTCCAGTCACCACCCAGTCTGCCCTTGCTCGATTGCGACCCGTTGCTGATAGGTGATTGGCAGGTTGTCGATCCGCGCTCCGAACCGAATTCGTTCGAGTTCATCTATCTGCGGGTGACCGAAGGCTGCGCGCAGTGGTTGGGAATCGAGGTAGACATGCGGCCCGGCGACGAGCCGAAGCTGAAGGTCGAAGACCTGAAGGATGAGATGTCGCTGGGCTTCGCCCGTGCCGGCGAGCAACGCTACATCGCCTCGATGGCGCGACAGAAACCGGATCCTGAACCGCCATTGGCGTCGGACGACCAACCCACCGGCTACGTGTTGGCTGCCTACGAGGCCGACGGCGACGGCTGGTTGTTCCGACTCATCGAGCCGTCCGCCGTCGCCCACCGGATCATCGACGACGAAATCCCCGGCTGGCTCGAGAAACGCGACCGCCGCGCCGATGGCCGCCGGGACGCGATGGCAAAGCACTACACGGTGTACGTCTTTGGTGATGCCGACTCGATCAGCGCCGTACTGCAAACCCACGACCTGCTCGGAGCACCCTGGTTGCACCTGGTCCCGGTCGACGCCGCAACCAGTACCTTCATGGACGAGTGGATCGACCGGCCACCACACGAGACGGCCGAGCCGGTGGAGAACGAGGAGGATTGATCGCGCCGGGGGTGCTGTTCGCGAACCCCCTCGCTGCTGGTACCTGACGCCTTGATCCTTGGCTCTTCGCGCTTCGCTCTTGCACTTGCAGGAGCCTGCCTGCAGGCGAAGCTCTTCGCTCTGGGCTCGTAGCCTTCTTGCGCTCGGTGAGAGACCCGGCCGCCGGCGCGAACACTACCGGGGCAAGGATCACCGCTCCACGCGCGCCGGAACCGCGCTACTTCAAGATTGCGAGACCCGCGGTCCAGAGCAAAAAGGAGCCCCCTCAGCGGGGGTTCCCATGCTCTCTACTCCACTGGAACGGGCAACTGGAACTGCCTTAGAACCGATACACGCCCGACAGCGAGTAGGTGTCGACCAGTTCCGAGAAGTCAGCCGCGAAATCCACCTGGAAATTCGGGAAGGCCCAACCCAGACCCAGACTGAAGTGGGTCTCGTCATCACCGTCCCGGAACAGGGCTGCATCGATACAACTGCTGAAGTCCACCCCATCACAGTCCTGCAGGTTTGTGTTGGGGATCCGCAACCGGTGGTTGGGGTCGCTCCAGACGCCGGCGCGGAGAAACAGCGGTTGTTCCATGTTCAGGAAGGCGTACTCGACACCCAAGCGAACCTCGGTGCCATCGTCGACGGTCAATCGCGAAGGCTGAACAGGTACGCCAGCGAACAGATCGACCACGTCATCAGACAGATTGCTGTAATAGACGCGGTTGACATCCAGCGTGATCAGCCAGGCATCAGAGGGACGAAAGGCCATCCCGGCACTCAGCACATCCGGCACGTCGAAGTTGGTCTGAATGGTGACGGACTGTGGGTGAGCGGCATTGGTCGGCAGCGTTTCGTTGACAGCGGTGTAGTTGAAGCGGCCGCCACGGCGGTAGGCCAGGCCCAGATTCCACTGCGGGCTGACGCGCCACAAGGCGCCCAAGGTATACACGAGGTCGTCATCAGAGCCACGCTGGGTCTGCTGATTGGCGGACTGAGGTTCGAGCGAACGCAAGGTCCGGGAGTCGAAATCGAACTCCGAGTAGGCGAGCGACATTCCGATGGAAAAATTGTCGCTGAGCGCATAGCCCAGCGCGCCACCAAAGTTCTGGACCGAGAAGTCCAGATCGGTGTTGTAGCCGAAGATCAAGTCCGTCTCGACGCTGTTCAGAACATCGATGGGATTGGTGGAGTAGCGCGCCTCGAAGCTCGCCAGCTGATGATAGAAAAGCGAAAAGGTGAAGCGATCACCAGGGTAGGTCCAGGATGCAAACGACGGCTCGAAGATGGAGTCCGACGTACTCCTCTGGATCACTCCGCTGTCGTCGAAGGGCGAGAAGCTCACCGAGCCATCAGCAGAGAACGGTGTATCGAAGCTGGTGTAGCGCACCTCGAAAGCCAGTTCCTGTGTGCGCAGGATGGTGAGACCGGCCGGGTTCGCGTACGCCGCAGTGGCATCGTCGGCCAGTCCGGTAAAGGCGCCACCGAGCGCCAACGAACGAGCGCCGGGGTTGGAAAAGTTGAACTGCAGACCTGCATTGGGCTCGACGTTGGTGATTGCGAAGGCGCTCGAGGAAGCGCCGAACAGAGCCAGCAGCAGTCCATGACGCAAGGCATTTAGACGCATTTGCGAATCTCCGTTAGCGAAGCGTTAAAAGATGGCCCGCACGTTAGCCCGACGACGCGCTGGGGTCAACGTTCGAGCGGCAAGTCCTTGAAAGCTGATCATCACCGTCGAGGTCCTTCCGAGCACGGCGGCTTGGCCTTGTCCCTCCCCTACCACCACGAAGCGCTGCGGCGACGATGTCGCGAATCGAGCCGTTGCCGTCGGGTGCAGCGCGCAGATTGGCTCGGGCCCCGACGCTGCCTCGATCTCACATCCTTCGCACTATCATTGCCGCCTCTGTCCGGCCCGGCTATCCTCGACCGGCTACGCCTTACCCCTTTCTGGAGCACCCCTGCCCATGTTTCCTGCCAGCATGACGATCGCCGGCTTTGACCCTGAACTGGCCCAGGCCATCGACGCCGAGAAGGTCCGCCAGGAGGACCATGTCGAGCTGATCGCGTCGGAGAACTACGCCAGCCCGCGGGTGCTGGAGGCCCAGGGCAGTGTGCTGACCAACAAGTACGCGGAAGGGTATCCGGGCAAGCGCTACTACGGTGGCTGCGAGTACGTCGATGTGGCCGAGCGACTGGCGATCGAGCGGGCAAAGGAGCTGTTCGGGGCCGACTATGCCAATGTCCAGCCACACTCGGGCTCGCAGGCGAACGCGGCAGTCTATCTGGCGCTACTCGAGCCGGGTGACACGATCCTCGGCATGAGTCTGGCTCACGGTGGGCATCTGACCCACGGCGCCAAGGTCAATTTCTCCGGCAAGTTGTTCAACGCGGTCCAGTACGGGCTGGACATGGAGACCGAGGAGATTGATTACGACGAGATCGAGAAGCTCGCCGCCCAACACCTGCCGAAGATGCTGATCGGCGGCTTCTCAGCCTACTCGCAGATTGTCGACTGGAAGCGCATGCGTGAGATCGCCGATGGCGTCGGTGCCTGGTTCGTGGTCGACATGGCGCATATCGCCGGTCTGGTCGCGGCCGGCGTCTATCCCAGTCCGGTGCCGCATGCGCACGTCTGCACCAGTACTACGCACAAGACGCTGCGCGGTCCGCGTGGCGGCATCATCGTGGCCAAGTCCAACCCGGAGATCGAGAAGAAGTTCCAGTCGCTGGTCTTCCCCGGCACCCAGGGCGGGCCGCTGATGCACGTGATCGCTGCCAAGGCAGTGGCCTTCCTGGAAGCGCTGGCACCGGAGTTCAGGGAATATCAGGAGCAGGTCGTCAAGAATGCCCAGGCGATGGCCAACACGATGATCCAGCGCGGCTACAAGATCGTCTCCAACGGCACCCGCAACCATCTGTTCCTGGTCAGTCTGGTGGGCAAGGAACTGACCGGCAAGGCGGCCGAAGAAGCGCTCGGCAAGGCCCACATCACGGTCAACAAGAACGCCGTGCCGGGCGACCCGCGCTCACCCTTCATCACCTCCGGCCTGCGCCTGGGCACCCCGGCGATCACCACCCGCGGCTACCGCGAACCCCAGTCCGTCGCGCTGGCCCACTGGATCTGCGATGTACTCGACGCCCCGGAAGACGAGAAGGTCCTCGACAGCGTACGCGAGAGCGTGGTGCGGCAGTGCCGGGAGTATCCGGTGTATGGACAGGGGTAGGCACCGGCGCAGGGATCCTGCGCGGAGCCGCTTCGACTCGTCCAGGGCCCAGGGCTCAGGGCCCAGGGCCCAGGGGGCGGCCGCCATTGCTGCGCGTCCCAGCGGGCAATGCTGGATCCCAACTTCGATGCTCAGCTCAGGATCACAGCGCTTTTTCTGGGCCCTGGGCCCTGAGCCCTGGGCCCGCTGCTCGGGCCGAAGCCTCAGCTCCGCCTGGCCTCAATCCAGATCGGAGCCCTGATGCGCTGCCCCTTCTGCGGCCACGAAGATACGCGTGTCGTCGATACCCGGGTGACCGAGGACGGCTTGCAGGTGCGGCGGCGGCGGGAGTGTCCGGAATGTCAGGCGCGGTTTTCGACCTTTGAGAGCGCCGAGCTGAAGCTGCCGATGATCATCAAGCGCGATGGGCGGCGCGAGAGCTTTGTCGAGAGCAAGCTGCGGGGCGGGCTGGAGCGGGCTTGCGAGAAGCGGCCGGTGTCGCTGAACGAGATCGACCGGATCATCGATGTGGTGGTGCGCAAGCTGCGCACCAGCGGCGAGCGTGAGGTGGCGGCCAAACAACTCGGCGACTGGGTCATGGTCGAGATGAAGAACGTCGACCAGGTCGCGTACGTACGCTTTGCGTCGGTGTATCGGCGCTTCGAGGACGTGCAGGCTTTCCGCGAGGAGATCGAGAAGCTGGAACGGGATTTGCCGGCGGAATTGCGCCATCGGCAATTGCCGTTGCTGGATGAGTTGTAGGCGAACGGCAACACCCAACGCAAGAACTTCGCCAGCACGCGCAGCAGAACCCCGGTTGTGGGTGACGCGCGCGATCAGCGTTCATTTCGGCTGTGGCCAAGGGGCTGAACCCTGAGCTTCGAGTGGAGACGCGGCCGCCGGCGCGAACCGGGCTGGGGCGATGGTCGATACTCTACGCGCGCCGGGACCGCGCTACTTCGAGATTGGGAGCGTACTTTGAGTGGAGACGCGGCCGCCGGCGCGAACCGGGCTGAGGCGAAGGTCGATACTCTACGCGCGCCGGGACCGCGCTACTTCAAGATTATCCCTTGCGCCATTTCGGTGAGCTGTTCGAGGGCCCGTTCCGGATCCAGCGCCACGACTTGAGGTTCGCTGCGTAGCCAGGTCAGCTGGCGCTTGGCCAGTTGACGGGTGGCGTGGATGGCGTGTCGGCGGGCCTCCGCCAGAATGGTTCGACCCTGCACGTGCTCGATCAGCTGGCGGTAGCCGACGCTGCGGAAGGCCGGGAGATCTGGATCGAAGCCCGGTTCGCTGCACAGGGCGCGAACCTCGTCGACGAAGCCGGCCGCGAGCATCGCGTCCAGGCGCTGTTCGATGACCTGATGCAGTTCCGCTCGGCTGGTCGGCCACAGGGCGCAGCCAAGCATCGGCAGGCCGGTGCCGGGACCAGCCTGATGCTGCTGCACCGAGAGGGCTTGGCCGGTCAGCGCGATCACCTCCAGCGCCCGCAGCAGGCGCTGTGGGTCGTTCGGATGGATTCGCGCGCCCGCGATCGGATCGAGCCCCATCAGGCGCTCATGCAGAACCGCCGCGCCCTGATCAGCCAGCTCGGCCTGTAACTGTGCCCGCAGTTCCGGGTCGGCCGGTGGCAGCGGTGACAGACCGCGATCGAGGGCGCGGAAGTACAGGTGGGTGCCGCCGACGAGCAGCGGCAATCGTCCAGCAGCGCGGGCGCGGGCGATGGCGGCGGCGGCGTCGGCGG
>DAIMJK010000011.1:0-7033 GCA_036722245.1 Lysobacterales bacterium | reverse complement strand
AATAGCGCTCGAACGGCTCGCGCAGGTCGATCAGCTCGTGCGGGATGCGTGCCCGCAGCGCGGCGTCCGGCTTGCCGGTACCGATGTCCAGCCGCCGGTAGACCTGTGCCGAGTCGACGCTGATCACCGTCAGCGGCAGCGTCTCGGCGAGCGCATAGGCGAGCGCCGACTTGCCGACCGCGGTCGGCCCCAGCAAGGCCAGGGCCTGCGGCGCGCGGCTCATTCGAACTCGGGCTTCAGTCCCATCTCCCGAATCAGCCCGTGCGCGCCGTCAACCGCGTCCATGACCCAAAGCATGTAGCGCACATCGACCTGGATGCTGCGGGTGATCTGCGGATTGAACAGCCAGCCCGAGCTGATCGACTCGTAATTGCCGTCGAAGGCCAGACCGACCAGCTCGGCGCGGTCATTCAGCGTTGGCGATCCGGAATTGCCGCCGGTGATATCCAGCGAGGCGACAAAATTGACCGGCACCGTGCCCAGCGTGCTGTCGCGATAGGAGCCCAGCTTGTCGGCGCGGATCGCCGCCAGTTGCCGCTCGGTGGCATCGAAGGGATCGACGCCGGTGTGCTTCTCGACAAGCCCGTTCAGGCCGGTGCGTGCGGCATAGCTGACCGCATCACGCGGCGAGTAGCCTTCGACCTTGCCATAAGTGACCCGCAGCGAGTTGTTTGCGTCCGGATAGACCGGTTCGCCCAGGCTGCGCTTCCAGGCGATCAACCCACGCATGAAGGCCGGCCGCAGCAGGTACTCCTCGCCCTTGTGGGCCTCGTCTTCGGCCTCCAGTCGCAGCACCGCCGGCATCAACGCCACCGCCAGCTGCAGCGCACTGTCATCGCTCGCCTCGATCGCATCGGCCTTGGCGCCGAACCAGCGCTTGCGCGTTTCCACGTCGCCCAGCTGCGTCCTGTCGTAGAGGGCGTCGAGTCTCCCGGACAGGTCCACTGGCTCAGCGTCATTGCGACCCAACCAACGGTCCAACTCGGCAATCCGCTGGGTCTCCGGCAGTTTCAGATAACGCTGCAGCAGATCCTGCAGCAGGACCCGATCGACCGCCGCATCGAAACGCCGATCGAGCTGCACCAGCCGGCCCTCGATCCGCACTTCATCACGCTGCTGATAGCCATAGGTGCGCTCGGAATCGGGCTTGTTGCGCTCCAGCGCGACCCGATATAAGGGGCCGGCAGCACTCATCAGACCGGTGCGCCAGAGGCTGCGCCAGATCAGGTCACGGTCGCGCGTAGCGGTCTGCGCATCAAGCAATGCGTCAAGTTGTTGATAGCGCTCGAAGTAGTCGCCAGCCTGGTCCGGATTGGCCTTCAGCCAGCCCTCCAGCTCGGTCTGCAGACGCCGCTTCTCGGCCACCACATCGAGCCGCTTGAAGCCATCCAGATTGCCCTGGAAGTTCTTCACACCGTTGTTCAGCGAGGCCTTGGTCGACGCGTACTTGATCGCCGCATCGGGTCGGCCGGCACTGGCCTGGTCGATCAACGCCAGCTGCGCGCCATACAGGTCGATCAGGGTCGGATAGCTCCATTCGATCGCCGCAGCGACCTCACGCGCCAGCCGATAGCGATTGGTCCGACCCGGGTAGCCGGCGATCATGACGAAATCACCTTCCTTGACCCCGCTCCCGGCAACCTTCAGATGACTCTTGGGCCGATACGGCACGTTCGACTCGGAGTGGTCGGCCGGCTTGCCGTCCGGACCCACATAGGCACGGAAGAAGGCGTAATCGCCGGTGTGCCTGGGCCAGATCCAGTTGTCCACATCGCCGCCGAACTTGCCGATGGCCTCGGCCGGTGCGTGCACCAGCCGGACGTCGCGGATCTCCATCTGGCGGACCAGATTGAAGCTGGCGCCACCGTGGAAGACATAGACATCGCAACGCACGCCACCGCCCTGTTCGCACTCGGCCACGATCTGCTTGCTGCGCTGGTCGACCTGATCGAAGCGCGCCTTGCCGTCCGGGAGATCGGCCAGACCAGCCCGAATCCGCTCGCTCACATCGCTGATCTGTTCGGTCACATAGATCCGTTGAGTAGGGTCGGCCGGTAGTTCCTCGCCGATGGTCGCGGCCAGAAAGCCCTCGGCGAGCAGATTGCGCTCGGCGGTGGAGTTGTACTGGATCGCCCCATAGGCGCAATGGTGATTGGTCACAGCCAGGCCCATCGGCGACACGAAAGACGCCGTGCAGAAGCCAAGCCCGACCACCGCATTCATCGGATAATCAGTGAGTTCCGTCAACTTCTTCGGGTCAATTCTCAAGCCAGCGTCAGCCAACGGCCCAGCCAGATCCGGCAACTGCCCCGGCTGCCACATCCCCTCGGCCGCGACCACCGCACCGCCCGAACCCAACATCGCCCCCGCCACCACCCAAGCCAATCCCCGCCTGCTCACTATTGCTCTCCCTTGTGTGCGCGAAAGGCGGGAACATAGCAGTTCCAGAAGCTAGTTCCAGTGGCCAGTTCCAGTAGCCAGTGAGAGCGCAGAGCCTGCCTCCGATGATCGGCGCGCTCTCCGAACGGCATCGGTCGGTCTCTGGGCGAGTAGCCACGCTCTTCGCTCTTCGCTCTTCGCTCTTCGCTCTTCGCTCTTCGCTCTCCACTGGCCACTGGAACTGGCCACTGGAACTGCCCCTCGAATGTGACGTTCAACGTCCACAACCGACAATATTGTTGACCTTGGTCACAATTTCGGTGATCCTCCGCATCAGGCTTGACGCAAGCTGTCAGCATGTGACGCAACCTACACTTTAGAACCATTGCATGCGTTAGTGTCGATCCAACGTCGGGTCACTGCGCCGGATCAGGGATGAATACGATGAAGCTATTGGTGAAGACTCTCGCGTACGGTCGCTCCTGGATGTTGCGGCGCCAGCTGAGCGAAGTCGAAAAGGTGATCCGTTCGCTCAACAGCGAGCAGCGTCGCGCCCTGTTTGCGCTGACCCAGCGCGAGTTCAGTGCCGCCGGCAAGGAATCGCAGCCGCATCTGTATGCGAGCGAAGGCCATGATCGCTACTCGCCGTGGGGCCGCGGCACCGAGGTGGCGCTGGAGCGGATCCGGTCCGGCAACCAGACACTCTGCCTGCGCGGCCTCGCTCTGTGGTTGGCGGTGGCCTATCACGAGACCAAGGACGTCGAATACAGCCATATCGAAGACCTGCACCGTCGCATCCTGCGCTCGGTGCGGCAGTTGCGCGAATCGGTCGAAGGGCGCCGCCGCGTTGTCGAGAACACCCTGACCGTTGCCGAAGCCACCGGCTGATCCGTATTCACCGACGCTCCGCAGAAGCGTCAAAGCAAGAACTTCCAAGGGCATGGATATTGATTGGGCGCTCAGCGATGAGCGCCCTTTTTTTTGGAACCGGACTCGACCATAGTCATGGTCATCCCGAGTTGTCAGGGCGGATCGCCGCGGTCGCTTGAGCTCTTTCGCTATGCCGATGGTTTGTCGAAGGCAGGATCCCGATGCTACCGATGCTTACCCCCGGTCCATCCACCCTGCGAAAGCACCGACTCGCCCAGGGCTGCAGGCGCAGCTTCCAACTCGGTCGCCATCGAGTCATTCCAGCGGTTGAGGAAGCCGTAGAGCGAGACCGCGGCCAGAATCTCGACGATCTGTCCTTCGCTCCAGTGCGCTTTCATCCGGGTCATCAGCGCTTCGTCGACCTGGTTCGGCACGACCCCGGCAGCCAGCGCGTAGTCCAGCGCGACCCGCTCGGCGTCGCTGTACAACGGGCTGGACTGATACTCCCAGACCGCCGCCACCTTGGCGTCGCTGATGCCATGAATCTTCGCCGCCACCAGTGAATGCGCCATGCAGTACTGGCAACCGGCCGCGCGCGAACAGAAGTGCGCGATCAGCCGCTTGAAGCCCAGGTCCACCTCCCCATCCGGATCCATCACCGCTCGCGTCAGCGCGCCGAAGCCCGCAACGATCTTCGGCCGCCGCTGCATCGTCAGCAGACTGTTGGGCACAAAACCGAGGATGCGCTCGAAGATCGCAAAGCTGTCGGCGAGTTCGGGGTGAGTGTCTTTGGGGAGGGGGGAGAGGTGGGCCATTGGGGTTCCTTAGTTGTTGCGGCGAGGCAAGTGTGAAAGCACCACGTCGAATTGGATAGTTCTGGGCCCAGGGCCCAGTAGAGCACGGCATAGCTGCGGCGCTCGGACAGGTGACGCCAGTCAGCCGACACCTTCTGGGCCCTATGCCCTGGGCCCTGGGCCCTGAATGGCTCTCATCGGCCATGGACTCCACTCCGCGCGTCCGCTCCAACCCTGGCGGTTATTGAGCCACCCACCCCCCATCCACGGTCAGACTGGCGCCACGGATCTGCTGGGCGTGGTCGGAGCACAGCCACAGGGCCATCTGACCGATCTGTTCCGGGGTGGCGAAGCTTTGCGAGGGCTGTTTCGCGCCGAGCAGGCGCACTTGCGCTTCTTCATCGCTCAGGCCTTCCTGCTGCGCCAGCGCGTCGATCTGCCTTTGCACCAGCGGAGTCAGGACCCAGCCGGGGCAGATGGCGTTGCAGGTGACACCGCTGCGGGCGGTCTCCAGCGCGACCACCTTGGTCAGGCCGACCAGGCCATGCTTGGCGGCAACGTAGGCGGACTTGTGGACCGAGGCGACCAGGCCATGGACCGAGGCGATGTTGATGATCCGGCCCCAGTCGCGCTCCAGCATCTGCGGCAGCGCGGCCTGGATCGCGTGGAAGGCCGAAGACAGGTTGATCGCCAGGATCGCGTCCCAGCGATCGGCCGGAAAGCTCTGCACCGGCGCGGTGTGCTGGATGCCGGCGTTGTTGACCAGCACGTCAACCTTGCCCAACTCGCCGCTGCTCCAGTCGATCAGCGTCTGAATCTGGTCGGGTTTGCTCATGTCGGCGCCGTGGTAGCGCACCTGTACCCCGTGCCGCTCGGCCAGCCCGGCGCGCAAGGTCTCGATCTCATCGGCTGGACCGAAGCCGTTGAGCACCACATCGGCCCCGGCCTGCGCGAACTGCTCCGCGATGCCCTGCCCGATGCCGCTGGTCGAACCGGTCACCACCGCCACCCTGCCCTTCATCCATTCATCTCCTCGATGTGCCTTGCAACTAGCCTCAAGTCTCCAGCGCCCGCAGCGTATGGCGCGCGATCATCCCTTCCTCATCGGTCGGGATCACCCAGGTCCGCACCGCGCTGTCAGGCGTGCTGATCAGTGTTTCGCCAGCCTGGTTGGCCTGCGCATCCAGGCGCAAACCCAGCCATTGGCAGCCGGCGCTGACCATGGCACGGATCGATGCTGCGTTCTCACCGATGCCGGCGCTGAACACGAGCGCGTCGATCCCACCCAGCGCGGCCACCGCCGCGCCGATCTCCAGCTTGATCCGATGGCAGTACAGATCCACCGCAAGCCGCGCCGCAGGGGCGTCGCTGGCGAGCAGTTCGCGCATGTCCGAGCCGATGCCGGATACCCCGAGCAGGCCGGACTGGCGATACAGCAGACCTTCGAGCGCGTCGGCATCCATTCCCTGGCGGATCAGGTGCAGCACGACACCGGGATCCAGACTGCCGCAGCGCGTCCCCATCATCATCCCGTCCAGCGCGCTGAAGCCCATCGAGGTATGGACACTGCGACCCTGCTGTAGCGCGCACAGGCTGGCGCCATTGCCCAGATGCAGCAGTACGCTGCGCCCGGCCGCAGCCGCCGGGTCGATGCCTTCCAGCTGCTCGGCCAGATACTCGTAAGACAGGCCGTGGAAGCCATAGCGGCGCACGCCGGTCGCGTGGATGGCCTGCGGCAGGCCGAAGCGGTAGGCCAGCTCGGGCAGCGTGTTGTGAAAGGCGGTATCGAAGCAGGCGACCTGGACCAACTCCGGGTGGGCTTCGAGCAGATGAGCGATCGGTGCCAGGTTGTGCGGTTGATGCAGAGGGGCCAGATCGGTCAGTCCATGCAACTCTTGCAGCACCCGGGCATCCACCCGCAGCGGAGCAGCGTGACGCGCTCCACCGTGTACCACCCGATGGCCTACCGCAACCAGCCGTTCGCCGCCCAGTCGCTCGCCCAGCCAGGCCAGCAGATGCTCCAGCGCCGCGGCATGACCCAGCCCGGTCGGTGCCGGCTGTGCCTGCATCCGCCCTTGCGTGTCTCGCAACAGAAAGGCCGGCGCGCTGTTGATTGCCTCGATCCGACCGCTGTCGGTGCGTTCCAGCGCGCCATCCATGGCACGGAAGATCGCGAACTTCAGGCTCGACGAGCCGGCGTTTATAACGAGAACGAGCATCGAATCAATCGCTCGACGTTGCGTCGCGCTGGCTCTGCGCCAGCAACACCATCACCGCGATGCTGGCGATCCGCGCGCGCATCTGGTCGGCACGCGAGGTCAGCACGACCGGTACCCGCGCACCAAGCACGATACCGGCACTGTCGGCGCCGGCCAGATACTGCAGCTGCTTGGCCACCATGTTGCCCGATTCCACATCCGGCACGACCAGGATGTCGGCCCGCCCGGCGACCTCGGAACGGATCCCCTTGGACTGCGCCGCTTCCTCACTGACGGCATTGTCGAAGGCCAGCGGGCCATCCAGCAGACCGCCGGTGATCTGGCGACGATCAGCCATCTTGCACAGCGCCGCGGCATCGATGGTCGATTGCAGATGCGGGTTGACCGTCTCGACTGCCGACAGGATGGCCACCCGCGGTTCGTCGATGCCGAGCACCCTCGCCAGATCAATCGCGTTCTGCGTGATGTCCGCCTTGTGCGCCAGCTCCGGCGCGATGTTGACCGCCGCATCGGTGACCAGCAGCAGTCGCGGATAGGCCGGCACGTCCATCACGAACACATGGCTCATGCGGCGGCCGGTGCGCATGCCTGCGCTGGCGGGCACCAGTGCAGCCAGCAACTCGTCGGTGTGCAGGCTGCCCTTCATCAGCGCCGCCACCTCACCGTTGCGGGCCAGCGTGACGGCGGCATCGGCGGCGGCGTGGCTGTGTTCGACCGAAACGATCCGGAACGGTGCCAGATCGACACCGCATTCGGCCGCGACCCGGCGGA